>CAZQBW010000065.1:0-22381 GCA_964591515.1 uncultured Clostridia bacterium | reverse complement strand
CGCTTCATCCGTTTCAGGACGTCGCGCGAGGCGTGCTGCAGCGGAACGTCGAGATAGTTGCAGAGCGAATCGTGGCGCGACATTACTTCGAAGAGCTGATCGGACGCCGTCGTCGGGTAGGCGTAGAGGAAACGGATCCAGTCGACGTCGCCGGCCTCGGCCATCCGGTCGAGCAGGTCGGCAAGTCCGTGGCGCAATCCGAGGTCCGATCCGTAGAGGGTGGACTCCTGGGCGATCAGGACGACTTCACGGGTGCCGGCGGCGCCGAGTTGCGCAACTTCACGCAGAATGGACTCGGGCGACCGGCTGCGGAAGTGTCCGCGCATTTCCGGAATCACGCAGAAAGTGCACGGACGGTCGCATCCTTCGCTGATCTTTATGTAGGCGCTGTGCGGCGCGGTCGCGAGGACGCGCGGCGTCTGATCCGAATAGAGATAGGTGATGGCGTCTCGGCCGGCGTTGGCGTTCTCCTGCCGGCCGAACGATGCGGGATCCGAACATGCTTCGGCGATCTGCTCGAGCTGGCTCGTGCCCAGTACTGCGTCGATCTCCGGAATCTCGCGCTGAAGCTCGTTGCGGTAGCGCTCGACGAGGCAGCCGGCGACGATGAGCTTCTCGAGCGAGCCCGACTTCTTCATCTCGGCCATCTCGAGGATCGTGTCGATCGACTCCTGCTTGGCCGTGTCGATGAAACCGCACGTGTTCACGACGACGACGTCGGCGTGTTCCGGGTCGGACGTAAGCTGAAAGCCGTGACGGCGCAGCACGCCCATCATCACTTCGCTGTCGACCAGATTCTTCGGACAGCCGAGGCTGACCATTCCGATTCGCTTCATGGAGGTCCTTCACCGAATTGCGCGCATCTCGCGCAAGCTGCCCATCATACGGGACGATTCCGGCGTCGGGCAACGGACGGTACCGGGCGAAGTCCGCGGGATCAACCGCGGTCGTCTTTCATACACATATAAAAGAAGGATGCGCCTGGAGTTGCCGGCGCCCCCGATAAGTCTTACGAATCGCGCACTCTCTAATACTTCCTGCGAGGCGACGCCGAAGCGGGCATCGAACTCTACGTGCAGATCCGACCTGAAAACACGGCTGGCGACCCGCGTTACAGCAGCTCGCAGCTTCATGGAACCTCCGACCGCAATGCGGCGTTTCGCCCAGCGTCCCGGCGGCCGGAACTCCTTGTTTGACTTTGATTTCCGCCGCGTGCTACCATTCGGAGTCTTTCTGATGTAACTCCAATAGAGAGTTCTATTTACGCCGGCACTACCAGTCGAGGCCGGCGCCGTATTCGGCAAAATTTTTCGAGGTCTATCTCATCCCCTATGAATCGATTGAATGCTCCGCTGTCCGTTGCACTCTGTCTCGCCCTTTCATCATCAGTCGTTTTCGCCCAGACGACACCTGCCCGCGGTGCCGCGGACGGTGCAGCAGCAGCGCCTCGCGCGGCCGACGCGCAGACGCGCGCAGTAATCGATCGGGCCCAGAATCTCTTCGAGATGGGTGAGGCTGCTTTCCGGCAGAATGACCTCGACCGCGCCCGTCGCTCGTTCGACGACGCCGTCGACGCGATCCTGGCCAGCAACGTCGACATCCGGAAAAACGAGCCGCTACAGGCCTACTATCGCGAGCTGATCGAGAAGATCCACCATCACCAGATGATGGCTCAGGACGTCGAGGCCCAGGGCTTCTCGGAGCAGGCTTACGTTCCCGCGGAATCGGAGCTCGCCACGCTCAGCGATTCGGACCTTGCTTCTCTCGGCGACGCTGACATGACCTCGCTCGACGGCGACTATGACTTCAAGTTCACGGTCGATTCCCCGGTCTTCCAGTTCATCAGCTACTTCACCGCCGGACGCGGACGCGGAACGATGGAATCGGGCCTTCGCCGCTCCGGCCGTTACCGGAAGATGGCGGAGAAGATCTTCAAGGAGGAAGGGGTTCCGACCGACCTGATCTGGCTCGCGCAGGTCGAGAGCGTCTGGAAGCCCGCCGCTCTCAGCCACGCCGCCGCCAAGGGCATCTGGCAGTTCATCCCGTCGACCGGCCGTCGCTTCGGCCTCGATCAGGATCACTGGATCGACGAGCGCTCTGATCCCGAGATGTCGACCCGCGCCGCAGCCCGCTATCTCAAGTTCCTCAACAACTATTTCGCCGGCGACTGGCTGCTCGCGATGGCCGCCTACAACAGCGGCGAAGGCAACGTGTCGAAAGCGATCGCCCGATCCGGCTACGCCGACTTCTGGGAGATCCACCGCGCGGGATTCCTCCCGACAGAGACGCGCAACTACGTGCCGGCCATCCTCGCCGTCATAATCGTCGCGAACAACCAGAAGCGTTACAACTTCCAGATCATTCCCGAGCATGAGCTCAAGTACGACCTCGCGCAGGTGTCTTCGCAGACTGACCTCGACGTCGTCGCGGAACTCTGCGGAACCTCGCCCGACGTCATCCGCGATCTGAACCCGCACCTTCGGCGCGACATGACCCCGCCGGGTACGAACTACGTCAAGGTGCCCAACGGCAAGCGCAAGGACTTCGAAACGGCCTGGGCCGCGCTCTCGCCAGCGGAGCGGCTCGGCCGGTCCGTCAGCCCGGTCGACGGCGATCTGGCGATGGACGACTCGGACGGATCCCGACCGCGATCGGTGGGCTCCTCCGGATTCGGCGGCGGAAACTCGATGGTCGCTTACACGACGAAGTCGGGCGACACATTGTCGTCTGTCGCGTCCCGCTACGGCGTCTCGACGACGGAACTGGCTCGGGTCAACAGGATCTCATCGACCGGAGAGCTTCAGGCTGGCCAGGAGCTCCGCATTCCGGCCAAGCCTGCTGTCGATCGTTACGTCGACAAGCCCGTGCGCAAGTCGTCTTATCGGGCCAAGACCGTACGCCCGAAAGCCAAGTCGTCCAAGCCGAGTTCCAAGCCGGCGCCCAGGAAGTCCAAGAAGCGCCACTGATCTTTCGGGTTTCATCCTGAATCAGCCATCGGCGGTGCCTCGGCGTCCCGTCGATGGCTGATTCTGTGTTGGAGAGAGGTCGCACCCTCGTGTCGGATCGATTGCTCGGGATCTCACCGCTCGTAGCCGCCGCAGGTGTCGCCAGCCTCGTCCTGGCCATTGCCCTCTATTCCGTCGGTCTTGGCGCGTGGCTGCCCGACAGGGGAATCGGGACTTCGGAAGCCGTTGCCCGGGCACGCGCGTTCGCATCGGAGCAGGGCGTCGACTTATCCGGATCCGGCGCCATCGTCCGGCCGACGTGGATCGAGTCCGTCAACTACGATCCGATCGTCAAGAAGATTGGTTTGCGTGGCGTCCGGGAAGCGGCTCGATCCGGCGAGCTGCCGATTCCGGCGTGGCGAGTCGACTTTCGGAAGAACATCTTGACGGACGACATCGATAGCGATCCGGGCGGATTCTCGGTGACGCTCGCCGGAAACGGCACGATTCTCGGCGCAGAGTTCTACAGGCAGCGTCAGCGGGGCGAAAAGACATTGCGGTCCGACGCCCGGCGCCTCATCGAAGACCGGCTCAGATCGGTGGGAATGGACCCGGCCGGGTTTGTCGAACGTGGCGACAGCTCCAAAGGGATGACTGCCGGCGTGCGCACGGACGACAATGGCGTCGTCGTGAATACGGGCGGCGACGAGGACTCCGATGAGTCACCCGATACGCTCGAGAAACGGGATAGCGAAGAGCCGAAGAGCGAGCATCGCTTCATCTTCGAGCGTCCGTGTCAGGAATGGCCCGAGCTCACTGTAGTCATCGACGCACGGGTTGGCGAGAACGGAATCCTGGAGTTCGAGAAACGGATCGGTTCGCAAGGCGTCGCCGTCCTCGGCGCATCGGGCATCGTCTCGCAGGTGATCGAGGGAGTCGTGATGGTATTTGGCGCTACCCTCCTCTCGCTCGTCCTCCTCGGTGCGCTGGTGTTCAGGCTCATCACGCGCGACGTCGTGAGCATCTGGCGAGCGTGCCTCGTCGGGTTGCTCTTCGCGGCGGTGGTTCTCGCATACACCATCGTCGCGTCCCGCTGGACCATGCCCGGAATCGGGGCTTACGCGCTGCAGCTCCTGGTGAGCGGCTCGGTCGGCATTCTCATCATCGCGGCCTGGGCGGCGGGCGAAGCAGACGCCTATTTCGCGTGGGGCAAGCGGTCGACCGAGGGCGCGCTCGCCTTGCTCACGGGCCATCCGCATTCCCGTCAGGTAGCGCGCGAAGCCCTTGAAGGAACCCTCTGGGGCTGGCTCATTCTTGCTGTCGTCGTCGTCGCGGGAGCCCTCGTCGCACTGACGCTCGGTCCGGAGCACGTGATTCGAAGACCGGCGCTGATGGCCCTCGATTCGCGGCCAATCTGGATGTTCGGGTTGTCGCCACTTCCGTTCGTAGTCGTGTTCTCGGTCCTGTTCCTTCTGTTCCTGCCGGCGTGGATTCACAGGCTGACGAGGCGAACGTGGATCGCAGTGCCGGTGGCGGCGATCGTCGCGGCACCGTTCACCGCGACGTTCGGACTGGCCGACCTCAGATTCGACCTTCTCCCGGGCAGCCTTTCCTGGGGGCTCTTTCTGTCGTTTGCCTGCATCGTGCTCGTCATCCGTCGTGGATTCCTGACGGCGAGTTTCGCGGTCTACACGTTCTCGACCTTCTACTACGGCATTGCCGCGCTCGTGTCTGCGTCGCCGGGCGACCAGATCTCGGCAGGCGGCGGGCTCGCGATGTTTCTGGCGCCAGCGGTGGCTGCAATCATTGCGGGCCCGCGGCTGCCGGAGGCGAATGTCCGCGAAGCGCCACCGCCGCGCGTATCGGCGGTCATGGATCAGGCGAGGCGACACGAAGAGCTCGACATCGCGCGACGCGTACAGGCCGGCCTCCTGCCGTCGCGCGAGCCCGACGTCCCGGGGTTCGACATCGCTGGAACCTGTCTGCCCGCAAACGAGGTCGGCGGCGACTACTACGACTACTTCACGTTTTCCGACGGCCGGCTCGGACTCGCCGTTGGCGACGTGTCCGGAAAGGGCGTGCCTGCCGCGTTCTGCATGACGCTGACGAAGGGATTCATGGAGGTCGCCGCGGCCGAGTCGCGCGAACCCGATGACGTCCTCATCGCCGCCAACGGCCACCTGCGCGAATACCTGGCGCGGGGAACGTTCGTGACGATGGCCTATGCGGTCATCGATCCCGAATCTCTCACGGTCGATTACGCCCGTGCGGGACACAATCCTCCGGCAGTGCTCCGGATGAACGGCGCGCCGTCGTTTGTGACCCCGTCGGGGACGGCGCTCGGCGCCGTGGACCGCGAGCAGTTTGCCGAGCTGATCACATCCGAGCGGCTCGAACTGCAGAATGGAGACGCACTCGTGCTCTATACCGACGGCGTCACCGAAGCGATGAGCGCGAGTGGCGAGCTGTTCGGTGAAGAGCGACTGCTCGAGACGCTCGCGAGACTTCACGACGGACGGACGGCGCGCGACCTTGCCGACGGCCTGCTGGCCGCCGTGGCAGAACACTCGCAGAACGCGGAGCAGCACGACGATATCACTGTGGTCGTCGTTCGGGCCCACGCGGGAGGGGTGGCGGCATGAGGGCGATCCTGTCGAAGTACCCGCGCCTGTCGATTGCCGGCCTCGTCGGTCTCGTGGCATTCCTGGGGCTCTTCAAGTTCGCCTTCATGAGCGAAGTACGGCCGATGCCCCTGTCACGAGATGCTGTTTCGGAGCGCGCGCTGGAGTTTGCGGCGCTCGAAGGCTGGGTTTCACCGAATCGCTTCGCGCAGACCGTGCCGATCGAGGGCGACGACTTCGCGGTCGTACGCGAGCTGGCCGTGAACGCCGGAGCTCCGGTTCCGGATCGAGAATCGCTTCCCGACCCCGCATGGGAGACCGCCGTTTTCACGAATCTCGGGTCGCTGCGCTCAGCGCTCATGCAGATGAAGCAGCCCGACCCGATTCTTTCGATTGCGATGACACCGTCGGGCCGGGTAGTCCAGTACATCGAGTCATCGTCGCCGATCGCCTGGTCGGCGGTTCAGTCGGGTCCGCAGGCCCAGCGGACGCCTCCGTTCGATGAGCTCTATGCGCCGCGTCTCTTTCTGGCGGATTCCGATAGTGAAGCCAACCTTTCCGCTGAGGACCGCGGCCAGGCCATCGAACTGGCGCGCGCCTTTTTCGAGCGTCACGACATCGCAGTCGCTGAAAATCCGGTCGCGGCGAAGGCGAAATCGACGTCCGACAAGCGACGACTCGTCTACCTGACGTGGGAGCGCCCCGGCCCGGTCGGGTCAGTCGAGGTAATCCGGACCATTGTCTGGGGAGATCGCGTTGCTGCATTCGACCTCGATCTCGTGGATCCGGCGCGACCCAAACCCGCTCCGTCCTTCAATTGGACCGTTCAGATCATCGAAGTCCTTCCGTTGCTCGGCATGCTCGCCGGCGTGGCATTCGTCGGCGCGTTGCTCATTGTGCGCAAGCGCCAGGGCGAGCTCGATCTTCGGTCGCCGGCGCTGCTCTTCGCCGGCATAGTGCTAGGCAGCGTGAGCGGCATGCTGATGTTGCTAGGCACCTTCGCCGCCATGTTCGGCAATGCGGCCGGCACCCTGAATGTCTGGTTCGGATTCGTGAACGTCGTGATCACGGCTCCGATCATGATGCTCATCATCGGGTTCGTCATCGCCGGAGCCTGGGCCGTCGGGGAGAGCCAGGCGTATCTGGTATGGCCTCAGCAGAACCTCCGTCCTTTCTCGGCGTGGATGAGGGGTGACTTCCGGACTCGCGAGGCCCTCGAACCGGTCACAGTCGGCTATCTCTCGGCCTTCGCCGCGCTCGGCGCAGTAACACTGGCCGGACTCGTTGTTCCCGGATCGAATCAGCCTTCGGTCGCGGCGCTTTTCGCCCTCAATGCATGGCCCTCGATGGTCGCGCCGATCTCGTCTGGAATCGTCTCTGGTGTCTCGCTCACTGTCGTTGCGGGCATCTTCGCGATGACTGCAGTTCGGCTGCGGACGAAGCGGACGTGGCTGGTCATACTGGTCGGTACGCTTGCCATGCTGTCGGTGCGGTCCACGTTCTCGTTGTCGCAGTTCTTTCCTGCCACGTCTGCCGTTGCGCCATTCGTCTTCCTCCTTCTCGTCGCATCACTCGTCGTGCTCTTCATCCGGAGCGGCCCGCTGGCAACGGTGACCGCGGTGTTCGCCTACGTCACCCTGATCGATGCCTACCCGCTGATCCTGACCGGCAACCCGCAGCACGTTGCGACGGGCGGTTGGGTCGTGCTCGCTTCGTTCGGATTCGCCGGACTCGCCTTCTACGGGGTCATGCGCCCGCGGCGGCAGGGCGCCGCCGCGGCAATGCCGTCGCACGTTCGACGCGCCATCGACCGTCTCAGGATCACGCAGGAGTTCGACGTCGCACGGGGAGTCCAGGCGCAGCTTCTGCCGTCGCGAGCGCCCGACTCACCGGGACTCGACGTTGCCGGGGTCTGCATTCCCGCAAACGAAGTCGGCGGCGACTACTTCGACTACTTCCCCCTCGCCGACGGCCGGCTCGGCATCGCGATCGGCGACGTCTCGGGCAAGGGCGTCGGCGCCGCGATCTACATGACGCTCACGAAGAGCTACATGGTCACGCAGACCATTCAGGCGCTCGATCCGGCGCGGGTGCTCTCTCGCGTCAACGACCACCTTCGTCGAAATCTGGCGCGCGGCAATTTCGTGACGATGGCGTACGCGATTCTCGACGCCGATGCGCGCCGGATCGACTATGCGCGCGCGGGCCACAACCCGCCGCTGCTCGTCCATTCGGACGGCGACGGCGACTTCCTGAATGCTCCCGGGGTCACGCTCGGAGCTGTTGCGTCGTCGACGCTCGACACGATCTTGCGAGTCGAGACCGTGGACGCGAAGCCCGGAGACCTTCTGCTGCTGTACACCGACGGCGTCACCGAGGCCATGAACGTGCGCGGCGACGAGTACGGCGACGACCGGCTGATAGCCTTCACGCGCTCGGTTGCGCGAACGCCGGCGACGTCCCTCGATATCGTCAATGCCCTTCTCGCCGACGTCCGTTCGTTCGCTGGCCGGGCACAGCAGCACGACGACATCACGGTAGTGGCAGTTCGATTCCTGTAGCCGCATGTGGCGCATTCCGCAGGAGTTCGGGCATACTGGTCGGGTCCACAGACCGCGCTTCTGGAGAAACAATGAGCAAGAACGAAGGGTTCAAGGTCTCGCGACGCGATGACGGCAACCTGACGATTGTCTACCCGCATGGTTTTCTGGACGCGCACACGGCGCCGGATTTCGAAACCGAACTGCAGAAGGCCATCGAAGGCGGTCGCGTTCACATCATCGTGAACTGCAAGGAGCTCGACTACATCTCGAGCGCCGGACTCGGGGTGTTCATGGGGTGTATCGAGCAGGTGCGAGACCTCGGCGGCGACATCAAGATCTCGAATCTCGCGCCGAAGGTCTTTCATGTCTTCGAGCTCCTCGGATTCCATCAGCTCTACGACCTGACGCCGACCGAAGAAGAAGCGGCGGGCAAGTTCAGTGCGTAAAGGAGGCGAGGTGGAACACGTCCAGCAAACCTTCAAGCTCAGCGTGCCGAGTGACACGGTGAATCTGGCGGTCATCCGGGACTTCGTGGAGATGGCGGCGCGCCGTTCACCGATCGGCGACGGCGAGATGGAACGCCTGAAGATCGCCGTCGACGAAGCCTGCGCCAACGTCATCGAGCACGCCTACAACAACGACGTGACGCGCGAGTTGACCGTGCACGTCTGGTTCGACACCGCGCAGATCGAGGTGGACGTGATCGACTCGGGGAACCGCTTCGACCCGAGTACTCACAAGGCGCTCGAGCTCAAGGACCTCGTCGGGCACAAGGGCGGCATGGGAATCCGACTGATGCGACTCGGCACCGACGAACTCGAGGTCGACGTCGACGAGGACGGTCACAACAGGCTGCGACTGATCAAGCGGCTGAGCAACTGAAATGAGCGGCTCCGCGGAACGCCACGGGCAGGACAACGAACGCAGGCTGATAGAGCTTTCCGACCTGCTCGAAATCAGCCAGACGCTCAATCAGTCGCTCGAGCTCGAGACGATCCTGAATCATCTGCTGCTGGCTTCGATGGGCCGGTTTGCAATCGGCCGGGGCGCTTTTCTGCTGCCGTGCGCCGAGGGTCGATATCGCGTCGCGGCCGCAAAGGGACTGCCCGACACTCCCGTCGGCACCGAGGTCGACCTGAACGAGCCGCCAGAGATGGCGCTCGAGATCGCCGACACATCTGACGAGGCGCTCTCGTTCTTCACATCCCGAAAACTTGCCATCCTGATTCCGCTTCGGCGCGCTACCGGGCAGTGCGTCGGAATGCTCGCCCTCGGCGCGAAGCTGACGCGCAAGCCGTTCGAACCCGAAGAGATCGAGTTCCTCACGTCGCTGGCCAACGTGGCGACGCCCGCAATCGAGAACTCGCGCGTTTACGGTGAGCTGCAGTCGCTCGCGGCGCGACTCGACCGGAAGATCCACGAGCTGAACACGCTCTTCGAGATCGGGCGCCGGTTCGTAGGTACGCTCGAGGCAGCCGAGGTGCTCAAGCTCTTCGCCTATGCGCTGATGGGCCAGTTGCTGCTCACCCGATTCGCGATCGTCCTCAGGCGGCCGTCCGGGCCGATCGTCCATCTGCGTGGCATCGCGGCCCCCGAAACTCCGGTATGGACGGACGACGCTTTCTGGACGCAGCTCGCGGAGCTCGAGGGACCGGGCCCGATCGACGATGCGTGCCCTTCGGCCCTTGCCGAGCTTGGCCTCACCGGCATCGTCCCGATTCGAAAGGAAGACGTCACCCACGGATTCGTCGGTCTCGGGCCACGCGCCGGCGGCAAGCCGTACAGCGAAGACGAGCTGGCCTTCTCGTCGGCCCTGGCGAATCAGGCGATCGTTGCGCTCGAGAATGCGTGGCTGATCGAAGAGACAATCGAGAATCGCCGGCTCGAGGAGGAGCTCGCCATCGCGAGCAACATTCAGAGCCTGCTCTTTCCGAAGTCGCTCCCGACGATCGAGGGGTACGACCTGGCGGCGCGCTCGAAGCCCACCCGCCACGTCGGCGGCGATTACTACGACACGATCGAGCTCGGGGACGGACGCGTGTTGATTGCTATAGCGGACGTTTCGGGAAAAGGCGTGCCGGCCGCTCTGCTGATGAGCAACGTACAGGCCTCGCTGCGTGCGCTCGCTGGTCCGTCAATGGACCTGGCTGCGAATGCCGGCAAGATCAGCGAGATCATCTACACGAACACGGACTTCAACAAGTACGCGACTTTCTTCTACGGAATCCTCGATCCGTCGCAACATACGTTCGTCTACACGAACGCGGGCCACAATCCTCCCATCCTCCTGCGGGCAAGCGGAGAGTCGGAGACGCTCGACGCCGGGGGGCTTCCGGTGGGAATCATGCCCGGTTCGACCTACGAGCACGGCGCGGTGACGGTTGGCGCCGGAGACACGCTCGTGATGTACACCGACGGGGTCACCGAGGCGTCGAACACCGCGGACGAAGAGTACGGAGAAGAACGGCTGCTCAGCCTCGCGAAGGCTGGCTCCGAGCGGGCTGCGCTCGAATTCCTCGAGAGCGTCTACGAGGACGTCTTCTCATTCGCCGCCGGCATGCCGCAGGGCGATGACATCACGATGGTCGTCCTCAAGCGCTTCGCGAATCCCTAAACTCCTTTGCGTCTTTGCGAGACCTCTGCGTCTCTGCGAGAAACTGTCGTACGACTGCGTTTCTCGCAGAGACGCAGAGCATTCCTTCGAGCACCCACCGCTTCACCTCGACCGTGACCGACCGGCTCAGGCCTTTTCGCCGCGCCGCATGAGCTCTTCGAGGGCGAGCCTGCGCACCTCGGAGCAGTCGATCGGTATCTCGGACTTCTGCGGCGCCTCGTTACCTTCCACAAATGAGAACTGCTGCGTCACATTGTCGAGGTGCGCCACCGCCTGAAGCGTCTCAGAGTCGATCGACACCGTCGCCACCTCGAGGACCCGTTGAAGCGCGGGCACTGCTTCCTGCGCGAGCTTCTTCGACAGAGCGCTCGCGATGAGCCACTTGACGCCACGACTGTCGCCAAGCTTCCCGAGAGCCTCGGCCGCCTGCGCGCGTACCGCATCCGACGCATCCTCGAGCGCGGCGGCGAGTGCCGCGATCGCTTTAGGCTCCGTCAGCGCTCCGAGCGCCTCTACAGTTGCGAGCCGCGTTCCCTCGTCCTTCGACTTCAAAAGCGTGACGAGCTGTCCCACCGAGATCGGGCTGCTGTGCTGCCGAAGTGCCTCTGCCGCGGCAACCCGAACGCGCGCGTCGGGATCCTGCAGGCTCGACACCAGCGGCTCGACGGCGCGGGCATCGGCGTGCACGCCGAGCGCGACCGCGGCCGCCCGGCGAACCTCGGAGTCGGTGTCGGCGAGTGCTCCGACGAGAGGAACGACCGAACGCGCATCGACGAGTCGCGTAAGTGCTTCGACAGCCGCAAGTCGCACCGCGTCCGAATCATCGGTCAGCGCGCCGATGAGCGGCTCGACGGCCGCCAGCTCTCCGATCATCCCGAGCGCCTCGGCCGCGTGATAACGAACGCCGCCGTCAGCATCTTTCAGCAGGAGCACGAGCGGAGCGACCGCACGCGCATCGCCGATGATTCCGAGACTCTCGACCGAGGCCTCGCGAACCGCCGGGTTCCCGTCGTTGATTCGCCTGAGCAGATGCTCCACTGCCGGAGCTCCTATCGACATCGTCGTCGTGAAGTCCTTCTGCCCGATCGCAAAGAGCGCCTGCTGCTCAGGGTTCGCCGGACTCCAGCCGACCGCCTTCAGCGTCTCGGCCGCCGACTCGCGAACGCCGTCGTCGTCATCCGCCAGGGCGGCGACGAGCGCCGGAATCGACGGACGACCGATCCGCACGAGCGTCTCGGCTGCCGCCTTTCGCATGGTCCGTTCGCGAAGTGTTGCGACCAGCGCCGGGACTGCTGGAGCTCCGGCATTCGTGAGCGCCTTCTTCGCGACCTCGAACGCGTCGGAGAAAGGGTTCTTGAGCTCACGGACGAGAGGCTCGACGGCCTTCGGGTCTCCGATGCGACCGAGCGCCTGGACAGCAGCGTCACGAACTTCCGCGTCGCGATCCTGAAGCGCGCGAACCAGCGACTCGATGGCGGCGGCATCCCGAATGTGCCCGAGCGCATCGGCAGCGGCCTTTCGAAGCGTTGCACTCTTGTCCTTGAGCGCGGCCGACAGCGGTTCCACCGCATTGATGTCGCCGATCTGTCCCAAAGTCTCGGCGGCCGTCTGCTGCATCTCGGGATCGCCGTTGCGAAGTGCGACGACGAAGGCCGGAACGGCGCCACGAGCGGCTGCCGACTTCGACCAGTTCGGGTCGATCTTCTCGAGGGACTCGGACGCGGCCTTGCGCACATTGAACTTGTCGTCCTTGAGAAGGAGGACGAGACCTTCGACGCCGCGGGAGTTGCGGATCCGGCCGAGCGCCTCCGCCGCGGATCTGCGTACGTCCGAATCGCGATCGCGGAGCGCCTCGAGGAGCGACTCGACAGCGCGAACGTCCTTGATCTTCCCGAGCGCTTCGGCCACGGCCTGCCGCACCAGATACGAGTCGTCCTTCAGCGCCTTCGTCAGCGCTTCGACGGCAGCCGCGTCGCCCGTTTCGCCGAGCTTCTCAGCTGCTTCCTTTCGCTTGTACTCGTCTTTCGCGCTGAGCTGGCGAACCGTGAACCACGAGAGCATCGAGAGACTCCTTGTGTCGTCGGGTGAAACTACCGGCCTCGATAGGGCATGTCAAGGAATCACCCGAACCGGTAAAACGTGGCAAAGTGACTCATCCTGTTCTCTTTTCGGGAAGTTTGGTCGTATGATCAGGCGTCGCCGAGAATCGCCCCCGATGTACGATCCAGAGTTCTATCAGGCCGTCTTCCGCCGCCTTCCGCTCGCTGCTGCAATCGTCGACGAGAACCTCACGGTTCGGGACGCAAACGAAGCATATGCGGCGATGGCAGGAGGTGCCGTCTCGGGCGCAACGCTTGCTGCGGCCTTCGAGCCGGCCACCACGGAAGGCGATCCCCGCGCCGACGCCCGGGTTGCCATTCAGAACGGACAGCCGTACGCATGCGACGGGCACTCAGGTGATCGTCACGTCCGAATCGAGATTGCACCGCTGGCCTTCGAAAAGGGAGCGCTTGCCGTTGTGTTGCTAGTGGACCTCGGCGACGGGGGCGACAGCCAGCTCGAAGAAATCCAGGGCGCGATACGGACCATAAAGCACGAGATCAACAATCCACTCACCGGCGCGCTCGGGAACATCAACCTGCTGTTGCGCCGTTCGGACCTCGACGAGAAGACGCGCAAGCGATTGTCTACAGCCGAACAGGAAATCAAGAAGGTTGCACAGATCGTGCAGCGGCTGGCAGACCTTGCGCCGAAACCGCACAGCGGCAGCCTGAACTGAGAGCATTGCGCGAAGCGCCCTGGAGTGCGGCGTGAAGCGCCGCTATTGACCGCGGAGCGGTCGAAGGAAATAGCCGTGGGTCGCGGGGGCGAGTGCAACGAGCACACGCGACCCGCGGTACCGTCGCCCACCTCGGTCCGACCGCGGAGCGGTCGCACGTGCGCTATAGGCGATGTCGTGCCCGTCGTCGTGTTGCTTCCCATTCTGGAGACAATACGACCGCTCCGCGGTCGTTCAGTAGGCCAAACTCCAATGCGGCGTGAATCGCCGATTTGGATCGATCCAAAGCGGCGCTTCACGCCGCACTCCAAAGCGCTTCGCGCAATGCTCTCAAGTCCCCGCGCGCTGATTGCGATCTCGCGTGTAAACCCGAAACTCGCGGCGCGGCTCGAATCCGAGACTCCGGTAGAGCCCGCCGGCAACTCGATTCTCGCGCGTGACCGCCAGCGAGCAGCTCGAGAGTCCTCTCCGCGCGGCTGCATCGATCGTCGAGCGGACGAGTGCACGGCCAATTCCCTGTCCCTGGTAGACCGGGTGCACCGACACCTGGCCCAGGTGCGCCGTTCCCGTCGAGATGCGCGTCGCGATTGCAACGCCGCACAACCGGTTCGTCTCGCCGTCCAGCGCGACTCGCGTCGTCTCGGGATCGAAACGGCCGCACCACACGGTGTTGGTAAGGGCATCGAGCAGATCCGAACAGCCGTCGCGCGACCGGTACTGGCAGTTCAATTTCGCGTCGACGGTGCCTCGATAGGACTGGTAGATCAGCTCCGAAACGCGAGCGAAATCCGCGTCGTCCCAAGCGCGCATCCTTGCTCTCGAATGGCCCGCCGGTACTTCACCATCGACTTCAACGGCTCGCACGAGATAGTCGCGTTCGTGTGCTTCGAAGCCTCGCGCCTTCAGTACGGAATCCGAGACGTCGGCATCGAGCGTGATCGTGTGATTCTCTATGCGCCGAAGCGGCGCCACCTCGCTGGCGCGTCGGATCAGATCGTCGACGAGGAGCTCGTAGACTCCCCGGTGGCGGTATTCGACGGTGACGAACGCGTCTCCGAGCAGACACCGATCGGACTCGACGGTGTAGAAGCCGAATGCCACCACTCGATCGCCGGCCAACGCCGCCGAACCCGATATGCTGCCGTTGCGCAGCGCCTCGACGAGCGCCGCATTGATCTCGGCGAGGTCCCAGTCGAGCGCCTCGAGCCACTCATCGCGTTGCTCCGACATGAGCGCTCGGAGCGACGATCTGTCAGCCTCGCCCAGTGAAACGATCGTTACGTCGAGCGGGGTCGCCATCGACGGAATTGTCCCGGTCACGGAATTCGGGTCAGAACTCGGCCGCGCCGAGGCTCGGGACCCGGTCCAGCAGACGGTCGGCAATCGTCAACGCGTCGTGGTGGTAGGTGCCTTCGAGAATGGCGCTGCGAATCTCGGCAACCAGGCAGGCACGATCCGTGACATCGCCGCGAGCCCAGCCTCGTCGAGCGAGCGTACCCGGAGCATCCTTGTCGGTCCTCGGGGCGGAAGCGGACCGTACGCCCCAATTTTGACCGTTCGTCGGCATCCTGGCTCCTCCTGCAGGCATACACCCGTCTCATCGGCCCGATTTCCGGAAACTTTACGACTTCGGCAATGTTCGCGGCACCTTCGGGTCGAAGCGCTCCGGTTCGGGCGTGAAATCCTCTCCCGGATTCACAAACCTATTGGTTTCAAGACGATACTGGCGATCGTGAAGCTGCCGGTACCGGCCGTCGAGCGCCAGGAGCTCGTCGTGAGTCCCCCGTTCGACGATCCGCCCGCCGTCGAGAACGAGAATCTGGTCGGCACTTCGGATCGTCGAGAGGCGATGTGCGATCACGAAAGTCGTCCGACCGCTTCTTAGCCGATGCAGACCGTCCTGAATCATCGCCTCGCTCTCGCTGTCCAGGCTCGAGGTCGCTTCGTCGAGTATCAGTATGTCGGGATTCGCCAGAATGGCCCGGGCGATGGCCACGCGCTGGCGCTGTCCCCCGCTGAGCTTCACACCACGCTCTCCGACGATCGTGTCGTAGCCATTCGGGAATCCGGTGACGAACTCGTCGCAGTGGGCGACACGACCCGCATCACGGATCTCTTCCTGCGAGGCATCGGGGCGCGCGAAACGGATGTTGTCGGCGACCGAGCCGTCAAAGAGAAAATTGTCCTGCAGCACGACGCCGATGTGCGCCCGGTAGTCGCGAAGCGGAATCGTCGCGAGGTCCCGACGGTCGAGTCGAACGACGCCGGAATTCGGACGAGTGAAAGCCATCACGAGACTGATGAGCGTGCTCTTTCCCGATCCGCTCGGACCGACGAGCGCGGTCGTCGAGCCTGCCGGCGCCTCGAAGGTCACGTCGCGGAGGACCGGCTGGTCGGGCTCGTATTCGAAATTCACGTTCTCGAAAGCTATCCGGCCTTCGACGGCACCCAGTCGATCCAGCGCGGCGTCCTCGTCGTCCTCGGTGGCAACCTCACGGATCTCGCGTATTCGATCCAGCCCGGCGAACGCCTCGGTGATCTGCGTGCCGATGGCCGCGATCTCGACGACAGGTGCTGCCACGAGCGCAGTGAAGAAGATGTACATGACGAAGTCGCCCAGCGTCATCTCGCCGGCGAGAATCGACCGCCCTCCCACGACGATCATCACCACACCGATCACGCCGACGACGACCGTCGAGAATGCCGAAACGCCGGACACTCCGGTCAGCGTGGCCACGACGTTTCGCAGAAGCCGGTGCGCGCCGCGCGCAAACACGAGCGTTTCGCGCCGCTCGGCGGAGTATGCCTTGACGATGCGGATGCCGCCGATGGATTCGCCAAGACGGCCGGTAACGTCGGCGTTGATCTTGCTGCGCTCGCGGAAGAGCGGCCGAAGCTTCTTGAACGCGAACGCCAGGGCGCCCCCGAACGCGGCGAGTACGAGCAGCGTGATCGTCGTTAGCCGCCAGTTCAGGTAGAAGAGGACGCCGAGCGCCGCCGTTGCCGTGACGATGCCGCCGGCGAGCTGGACGAGTCCCGTTCCGACGAGATTACGGATTCCCTCGGCGTCGTTCATGATCCGCGAGATCAGCGCGCCGGTCTGCGTGGAATCGAAATATCGCACCGGGAGGCGCGCCACGTGCGCCTGGAGGCTCTTTCGCATCTCCGTGATGACCCGCTGAGCCGCGACGCCGAGCACCTGCGAGAGCGCGAACGACGTCACGGCCTGCAGCACCGTCGCCGCGCCCGCGGCCAGCGCCAGTGTGACGAGCAGGTCCGCGCGGTGCTTTCCAATGACGTCGTCGATGAGGATCTTCGAGCTGGCCGGCAGAACCAGACCGAGCATCCGGTTGAAGAACATCAGGCCGAACCCGACGGATAGCCGGGCGCGATGCGACCAGATCAGCTCGCGCGCCTCGCGCCAGACGATCGGGACGCGCAGCTTTCCCGCCTCGGCGGCTTCGGGGCCGCGAGCCTTCGCGGGTTTGCGCAATTGTCGGCTCATCGATGAACTACCGGCGGTTCGTCATCTCGACATCGACGCCCCTGGTTCCCCACACTTCGTCCGAGTACTCGCGAATCGTCCTGTCGCTCGAGAATTTCCCCATCGCAGCAACGTTGCGAATCGCCCGACGCGTCCAGTCCTCGCGATCCGTGTAGACCCGCGCGACCTCCTTCTGGCACGTCGCATAGGCCGCAAAGTCCGCGAGAACCATGAACGTGTCCTCGGTCAGAAGGAACTCCGTGATCGGCCGGAAGACCTCGCGATCGAGCGGGCTGAAGTATCCGGCGTGGATCATGTCGACAACCTGCCGAAGCCGCTCGTCGGCGTTGTAGAAGACCTTCGGATCGTAGCGCGGCTGAAGTTCTTCGACCTCATCGGCAGTCAGTCCGAAGATGAAGATGTTGTCGTCGCCGACTTCCTCACGGATCTCGACGTTGGCACCGTCGAGCGTCCCGATGGTCAACGCGCCGTTGAGGGCGAACTTCATGTTCCCGGTCCCGGAAGCCTCCTTGCCGGCCTGCGAGATCTGTTCCGACAGATCGGATCCCGGGATGATCAGTTCGGCGAGCGAGACGTTGTAGTTCGGCAGGAACACGCACTTCAGCCGGTCGCGCGTCAGCGGGTCCTTGTTGACGACGTCCGCGATGGCGTTGATGAGCCTGATCGTCAGCTTGGCTCGCGCATATCCGGGCGCGGCCTTGCCACCGAAGATGACGGTCCGAGGCACGAATTCCGCCGTCGGGTTCTCGCGAATCTCGTTGTAGAGCGCGACGACGTGGAGCGCGTTCATCAACTGACGCTTGTAGTCGTGAAGTCGCTTGATCTGCACGTCGAATATCGAGTCCGGATCCGCCACGACCTTCCGTTCGCGCTCCATCAAGTCGGCAAGCGCGACCTTGTTCTCGTGCTTGACCCGGCGCCACTCCTCGCGGAAGGCATCGTCGTCGACGTGCTCGTTGAGGCGTTTGAGCTCGTCGAGGTTTCTGGCCCAGCCCTCGCCGATCCGCGAGGTGATGAGCTCCGACAGTCCCGGATTGCAGAGCTTGAGCCAGCGCCGCTGCGTGATGCCGTTCGTCTTGTTGTTGAAGCGGTCCGGGTACATGTCGACGAAGTCCGGAAAGACCTCGCGCTTGAGGATGTCGGAGTGCAGTGCGGACACTCCGTTCACGCTGTGGCTGCCGACGATGGCGAGATGCGCCATCCGGACGTACTTCTCGCCGGTCGGAGTGTCCGGCTCCTCGATTATCGACATGCGCTCGCAGCGGGCCTGGTCGCTCGGGTGAGTGGCCCGCACCTGCATCAGGAAGCGGTGGTTGATCTCGTAGATGACGAGCAGATGGCGCGGAAGGACCTTGCCGATCAGGTCGACCGACCACTTCTCGAGCGCCTCGGGGAGCACCGTGTGATTTGTGTATCCGAAGCACGCGACGGTCAGTTCCCAGGCGTGTTCCCAGTCGAGCTTCTCGCGGTCTACGAGCAACCGCATGAGCTCGGCGATCGCGATGGCGGGATGGGTGTCGTTGAGCTGGATGGCGACCTTGTCGGCGAACTCGTCGAAGGTCTCGTGCTTCTTCTTGTAGCGGCGGATGATGTCCTGGAGCGACGCGCAGACGAAGAAGTACTCCTGCTTGAGGCGCAGTTCCTTGCCGCTTACGCGATTGTCGTTCGGGTAGAGCACCTTCGAGATCGTCTCGGATGCGGTTTTCGAGCGGACTGCGGCGATATAGTCGCCCGCGTTGAACTGGCTGAAGTCGAAATCACGGGTCGCCTTCGCCGACCAGAGACGAAGAGTGTTCACGTTGTTCGTCTTGTACCCGGGTATCGGCGTGTCGTGCGCCATCGCCATGACGTCGTCGGTGTCGAGCCACTCGTTGACGATCTGGCCACGCCGGTCGGTGTACTGCAGGACGCGGCCGTAGAACCGCACGGGAAACAGGCGCTGCGGGCGCGAGATCTCCCACGGGTTGCCGTTGCGGAGCCAGTTGTCGGGCTGTTCGACCTGGGCACCGCCCTTGATGCGCTGATGGAAGATTCCGTACTCGTAGCGGATGCCGTAGCCATAGCCTGGGAGCTGCAGCGTTGCCATCGAATCGAGGAAGCACGCGGCCAGCCGGCCGAGGCCGCCATTGCCCAGCCCGGCGTCCCATTCGACGGCGCGGATGTTCTCGAGCTCGATTCCGATGGATCGCATGGCTTCGGCGAACTCTCGTTCGAGGTCGAGATTGACGAGGCTGTTGCCAAGCGTGCGCCCCATCAGGAACTCCATGGAAAGGTAGTAGACGCGCTTCGCGTCGACTCCGTGGTAGGTGTCCTGCGTGTTCATCCAGCGCTCGATGAGCCGGTCGCGCACGGTCAGTGCCGTCGCGGTAAAGCGGTCGAGGTCGGTGACGGTGTGACGGTTGACCGCAAGCGAGAACTCGAGGTGATCCTGGAAGGACCACTTCAGCGACTGGGCGTCCATGCCGTGGTAGTAGTCGGGTTTGTCGTTGCTCACGGGCGTCTCCTTGCGTGTCCGTCTCAGGCCGCTCTGTGTCTCTGTGTCTTTGTGCCTCTGTGTGCGTAGCGGATTGAAGAGCTGCGCACACAGAGCCACGGAAACAGCGAGTCACGGAGCATCAGAAGATAGCCGACGGCTCCGCACTTGGAAACCCGTGTGCCCTACCGACCAGCCGTGACGAGCGTTCCGACGTCGGCGCCGGCTAGCGCGCTTGCGAGCACGCCGGGCGCGGAGCCGTCGACGAGCCGGACGCGGCCGACGCCGCCGCACACGGCGTCGATCGCCGCCTCGAGCTTCGGGATCATTCCGCCGGTGACGACGCCAGATCGGATCAGCTCGACCGCCTCCGCGACGTCTAGGACGGGAAACACCTCTCCATCCGGCCCGCGAACCCCAGCGACGTTCGACGCCACGATCCAGGTCTCGGCCTGCACTGCCTTCGCCACGGCGACCGCGACCGTGTCGGCATTGATGTTGTAGACGACTCCCTCGTCATCGGCGGACATCGGAGCGAGGATCGGCAGCATCCCCGCGTCGAGAAGGGCGACGAGCGCATCGGTGTCGACATCGATCACGTCTCCGACCAGACCGAGATCGACGGTCGTCGAAACGCCCGTCACGGGATCGAGAGCGGTGACTGGCGGACGGCGCCGCGCGCGCACGATGGCGGCGTCGACCCCGCTCACACCGATCGCCCGAACGCCGGCACGCCGGAGCGCTGCGAGGATTGCCATCCGGGCGGTGCCGGCGATCGCCATCGTCAGCACGTCGACCATCGCCGCGTCGGTCACGCGTCGTCCGCCGACGAACGTCGACTTCATTCCGAGCCGCTCCCCGAGCTCCGTTGTCTGCTTGCCGCCCCCGTGCACCACGACGATCCGCCGTCCGGAGGCCACGGCAGCACCGAGCGCCGCTGCGATCCCGTCGAGCGTTTCGCGGCTTTCGGCGAGCTCTCCGCCAAGCTTCACGACCGTGACGGACCGCTGCTCCATCAACCGATCAGCTCCACGAGAATCTCTTTCTGCACGTGCAGCCGGTTCTCGGCCTCGTCGTATGCGGCATTGTTTGCCGACTCGAGCACCGCGTCGGTGACCTCGACGTTCCGGCGAAGTGGCATGCAATGCATGAACACGGCGTCTCCAAGCTTCTCGGGCGTCAGGATCCAGTCGCGCAGCGCCTCGGCCGGCGGCTCGCCATACTGATCGAGCCGTCCCCACGACTTCGCATACACGACATCCTGGTCGCGAAGCAACGATTGGTCGTGCGAGACCGTTGCTGCCCCGAGTTGGGCCGTCACAGCGTCCGGCAGGTCGTAGCCCTCGGGCGCGACGATCGTCAGCTCGCAGCCGAACTGCGCGGCGGCGAGGGCGAAAGAGTTCGGTACTGCCGTCGGCAGGGCCTTGATGTGCGGCGTCCACGCAAGCGCGACCTTCACGCCGTCCGTCCGGCCGAATCGTTGTCGGATCGTCATCACGTCGGCCATCGCCTGGCACGGATGCCAGAGGCACGACTCTAGGTTGATGACGGGAACGGTCGCGTGGTCGCGAAGCGCCGATATGACGGGATCGGCTAGATCGTCCGCGAGGCTCTTCAGCTTCGGGAAACTGCGCACGCAGATGGCGTCGAAATAACGTGAAAGGACTCGCGCGGCGTCGACGATGTGCTCGGGCTTGTCGGCGTCCATGACGGCACCGTCGATGGTCTCGAGGTTCCAGACGCCGGCGCCGACCTCGAGCGTCGTCGAGTGTCCGCCGAGCTGGGCGATCCCCACCTCGAAGCTGGAGCGCGTTCTGAGTGAACTGTTGAAGAAGAGCATCGCGACGCTGCGACCGGCGAGCGCCGTCGATCGCACGCCGGCGTTGGCAATCGCGCGGTCGACGATTGCGTCGAGCGTGGCGCGGGGATGGTCGCCGGTCGAGATGAAGTGCCGGAGGGGTGTCGACGTAGCCTGTGCTCCGTTTTCGAGCGAGTGTGCGGTGCTCATGAGAGTTCTCCCAGCGTGTCGGCGAATGTGTGAAGGAACGCGTCGGCTTCCGGCTGTTGCAGGATGAGTGGCGGCAGCAGCCGCATAACGAACGGATCGTCGGAGGTACCGACTATGACTCCACGCTCGAGCAGCGCCGCCTGAATCTCGGCGGCGCGAACGCTTGTCCGAACCCCGAGCAGGAAGCCGAGTCCGTGCACCGCTTCCACGCCCGGTAGCGACGTCAGAGACCGGACGAGGTGCGTTCCGGTTTCGGCAACGTTCGCGAGCAGGCTTTCGTGCTCGATGACCTCGAGCGTCGCAAGCATCGCCGCCATCGCGATCGGTCCGGCGCCGTACGTGGCTCCGTACTCGCCGTACCCGATGCCGTCGGCGACCGTTTCGGAGACGAGCACCGCCGAGAGCGGGAATCCCGACGCGATGCCCTTCGCGAGGCAGATCAGATCCGGCGCAATGCCGTCGCGGCCCGAGAAGAACATTCTCCCGGTCCGACCGATGCCGGTCTGGACCTCGTCGTAGACGAGCAGCGCGCCGTGCTTCGACGTCACTGCGCGCAGTTCCCGGTAGAAGGACGGATCGGCCATACGGCAGCCCGCCATCGACTGGACTGGCTCCACGATCACAGCTGCGGTCCGGTCGTCGACGGCGTCGACCAGCGCGTCGGCGTCGCCGAATGGCAGGATGAGGACATCGTCGAGGTGGAACGGCGCCTGGGAACGGTACTTCGGATTCCCGGTCACGTTGCACGCGAGCAGCGTCCGGCCGTGGAAGCCGCCCTCGAAGGCGATGATCTTCCTGCGAGCCGTGTGCCGGATTGCCATCTTCAGTGCGTTCTCGATGGCCTCCGCACCCGAGTTCGCGAAGAGCGCGCGCGTAATGCCACCCGGCGAGGC
>CAZQBW010000064.1:0-22409 GCA_964591515.1 uncultured Clostridia bacterium | reverse complement strand
GATCGGAAGAGCACACGTCTGACTGGAGTTCAGACGTGTGCTCTTCCGATCTACTCGTCGTAGGTCGACACGCTCCGAGTATTCGCATCGCGGAACTCCGTCGCCTGACGCAACAGCCCGGCCTGGATCTCGACGAGCAGATTGCGTACGGCATCTCCGACCTGCGCGGCAGGAATGCCGAACTGCTTGCCTTCCTTGCCCGGGATGTCCCGGCGACCGAGCACCACGGCGTCGCCTTCGACGTCGCGCGGACCGATCTCGACCCGGACCGGCACGCCCCGCATCTCCCAGTCGTTGAACTTGTACCCGGGCGAAACGTCGTCGCGCAGGTCGAGTTTGACGCGCACTCCGGCAGCCTCGAGCGCCGCCTTTACCTTCGCCGCGTGCTCCATCACGATCACGCGCTCGGGGTCCTTTCTCCAGATCGGCACGATGACCGCCTGAATCGGAGCCATGATCGGAGGCAGCCGAAGTCCCTGATCATCACCGTGCGCCATGATCGCCGCGCCCACCATTCGAGTGCTGAGCCCCCAGCTGGTCGTATGGCAGTACTGCTTGGTGTTCTCTCGATCCAGATACTGGATGTCGAACGCCTTCGCGAAATTCGTCCCGAGGTAGTGGCTCGTTCCGGCCTGCAGGGCCCAGCCGTTCCCCATCATCGCCTCTATCGCGTATGTCTCGACTGCACCAGCGAAACGCTCGCGGGCGCTCTTGCGGCCCTTGATTACGGGAATGGCGGCATCGTTGATCGCAAAGTCGGCGTAGACATCGAGCATGCGGAGTGTCTCTTCGACGGCCTCGGCTTCGGTCGCGTGCGCGGTGTGGCCTTCCTGCCATAGGAACTCTGCCGTGCGCAGGAAAGGACGTGTCCGCAGTTCCCAGCGGACGACGTTGGCCCACTGGTTGATGAGCAAAGGCAGATCCCGGTAGCTCTGCACCCAGTTCGCGAAGGACGAGCCGATGATGGTCTCGGAGGTCGGACGGACGATGAGAGGCTCCTCGAGCCTGGCTTCCGGGTCGGGCATGAGATTGCCGTCAGGACCCGCGATGAGCCTGTGATGGGTGACAACCGCACACTCCTTTGCGAATCCGTCGACGTGCTCTGCCTCGCGCTGCATGTAGCTCATCGGAATGAAGAGCGGAAAGTACGCGTTCACATGGCCGGTCGCCTTGAATCGGCGGTCGAGACCGTCGCGGATGGCCTCCCAGAGCGCATAGCCGTAAGGGCGAATGACCATGCATCCACGCACGGCTGAGCTCTCCGCGAGCTCCGCATCACGAATCACGTCGAGGTACCACCGTGAGTAGTCTTCACTCCGGGGCGTAATCTTCTCAGCCATCGTCGGACAACCTCACCTTTTGAAAATGACTCCGGATGCTAGCGGCGCGGTCCGGCAGGTGCAAGCGCGAAACCCGCCCACGGTCGTGCGCTTGCGCGTCGCGAGAGCGGTGGCGCATCATCGCGTGATCGAATTCAGCCTGACGCACTATGTTCCTCCGCGCCCTTTGCGTCTTTGCGCCTTTGCGCGATTCTCCCCGATCTGTCAGAGAGGTTCGCGCAAAGACGCAGAGGCGCCAAGAATCCGCAGAGACGCACCACACCTCAAGGAGACGACTTTCGATGCGCAACTTCCTGCTTGCGTGCCTCGTGCTGGCACTGTGCCCGGCCGGACTCGTCCGCGCGGCCGCCAATCCGCAATCGATGGACCGGAAACCGGTCTTCGACCTCTATTCGCGCGGTCCGTATCGATCGGACGTGCCGAGACCTGAATCGATTCTCGGCGCCGAGCTTGGCGTTCGCGAGACGACCTATTGGGAGCAGGATCGGGTCGTCCAGGCGATTGCAGGTGCCGCGACCGATCGGGTGAAAGTCATTCCGTATGGGAAGACCGTCGAGGGGCGGCCTCTGCGCATCGTCGTGATTTCGTCGCCCGAGAACATGGCTCGACTCGACACGATCCGCGCGAACGCCGCCCGACTGGCCGATCCGCGATCATTGCCCGAGGCCGAGGCGGCCGAGCTGGCTCGCACGACCCCGGCAATCGTCTGGTTGAATCAGAACGTTCACGGTGACGAGTCGACGTCGTTCGAATCTGGAATGGCGTTGATCTACAACCTCGCGGCTACACAGGATCCAAAACTGCTCGAGTCGCTCAATAACTGTGTCGTCATCGTGAATCCGTCGTTCAACCCCGATGGTCATGAGCGCTTCGCCGTCTACCACAATTCGATCGGCATGAACGATCCGAACAACGATGCCATCGAGCACGCGCAGCCGTGGGCGATGTACGGCCGGTACAACCACTACCGATTCGACATGAATCGCGACAAGCTGGCCGTGTCTCAGCAGGAGGTCCGCCAGGAGATCGCCGAGTACCTGCGCTGGAACCCTCACGTCTACGTCGACCAGCACGGTGAAGTGGATCAGTACTTCTTTCCGCCGGTAGCTCTGCCCATCAACGACAATGCCGACCGGGCGTATCAGGAGAAGTGGCTCGATCGATACGGTCGAGGCAACGCGGCCGCGTTCGACAAGAACTCGTGGGATTACTACACGCGCGGCATCTTCGATTTTCTCTACGTCGGGTATCTCGACGCGTGGTCGGCGCTCAACGGCGCCGTTGGCATGACTTACGAGACGGATGGCGGAGGCAATCTCGGATTCGCGTGGCGTCGAACCGATGGAACCGTGATCACGCTTCGGGATGGCATCGCACATCACCTCGTGGCCGCGATTGCAACCATCGAGACGACGTCAACGCATCGCGAGGAGCGGCTGAAGGACTACTACGCCTTCCGTAAGGCCGCCGTGGACGAAGGCCGATCCAAGGCGATGAAGCAGGTCGTCATCGTGCCAACGAAGGATCCGGAGCGGGCGGCTCAGCTAGCCGCCACACTCCGGCGGGTAGGAATCGAGGTCGGCCAGACGTCGGCGGCGTTCACGTCTTCGGCCGCGCACGACTATGCCGGAGCCGCTACCGTTCCCGGAGTACAGAAACGCTTCGATTCGGGTGTGTACGTAGTCGACCTTGCTCAGCCGCAGGGCCGGATGGCCCGGGCGTTTCTCGAACCGAATGCGACGCTCAATCCCGAGTTCGTCAAGGAACAGATCGCTCGGCGAGATCGAAACGACAAGCGAGGCAAGAACACTCCGCAGGAAGGCGCCGGGTTCTACGACGTGACGGCGTGGTCCCTGCCGCTCACGTTCGGGGTCGAGACCTATTGGCTCGGGGATGCTCCGGCGGTCCAGGTACAACCGCTCGGCGCGCCGACCGATCCGGAGCACGGCCGCCGCTCGGCGTACGCTCCTGAGGGCGGTGTCTCCGGCGGTCGTGGACAACAGGCATACGTTTTTCCGTATGGCACCAACGCCTCCGCGCGACTCGCGCTCGCCCTGCTTCGGGAGGGCTTCCGGATCGGCGTGTCGAATTACGAAATGAAAGCTGGCGGAAAGACTTTTCCCAGAGGCACGATCGTGGCTCGAACCGGCCGGAACCCGGAGTCGCTCGCGGCGCGAATCGGACAGCTCGCGCGCGAGACCGGCGTCCAGGTGACTGCGGTCGACAGTCAGTACTCCGATGAAATCGCAGTTGGCGTCGGTTCGGAGGACATCCAGCAGCTTCGCGCGCCGCGGATCCTCGTTGCGGCAGGTGACGGTGTGAGCCAGACCTCCTACGGAGCGATCTGGTTCATGCTCGAGCGCGAGCTCCAGTATCCGTTCACCGCGATGGATCCCGAGCAGATCCCATACACCGATCTGCGGCAATTCAACGTCATCATCCTCCCTGACGGATACTCCGGACTCTACTCGAGCCGGATCGGCTCGGGGGGACTCGACAAGCTTCGCCAGTGGGTAAATGACGGAGGCACACTCATCGCACTCGGGGGCGCGACTGCGTACCTCGTCGCGAAGGACTCGAAGATGACGTCGGCACGTGCAGTCGGATCCAGCGATGACGAGGGCGCGAAGGCAGACGATGCGGCGGCCAGGGAGGATACCGCTGCAACTCCCGATTCCGCGAAGGACACTCCCAAGGCCAAGGACCCGAAGTCGAAGGAGTCTACGGGGAAGGACGCCGCTCCGAAGGACGATGACAAGAAGAAGGAGGAGACGCCCGCGAAGCCCGTACCGGCCACGCCGCTTTACGTGCCAGGCGCAATTTTCCGGGCCGACGTCGATCACAACTACTTCATGAGCTTTGGGTACGAGGAGTCGTCGCTCTTCGTGCCGGTCAACACGGATCTATTCCTCCGACCGAGTGCCGACGGAGCCAACGTCGTCGGATTCCCGAAGAATTCGAAGGTGGTCTCGGGCTTCATCTGGCCAAAGAACACTGAGCAGTTGATCGGTGGGACGGCATATGTCGTCGAGGAGCCGACCGGCGGCGGCCACGTCATCCTGTTTACGGAAGACGTGACTTTCCGGCGACTCTGGCGCGGACTCGATCGGCTCTTCATCAACGGATTCCTGTTCGGACCCGGGCATTCCGCCGGAACTCCCGGATATTGACCGGGTATTGAGACGCAGGGGGAATAGTCCGTTCGATTCCCCCAGAACCTCTTCGGGCCGGTCCCGTAGTAGTTCAGAGAATGCGCGGCGCGTTAGCGGGAGTTCATCCAGACAATGCAGCAATTGATCGAAGCGGCCCGGATCGCGTCGACGTCAATCTGGGCACACAAGCTTCGCTCGTTCCTCACGCTGCTCGGCGTGATCATCGGCGTCTCGGTCGTCATTGCCGTCGCTACCCTGATCGAGGGCGCCAACGTCTATGTCGACGAGAAACTCGCGTCGCTTGGTTCCGGCGTATTCTTCGTGACGAAGGCTTCGGTCACGAATGTCGGCGACTTCGAGAAATTCCTCGAGCAGCTCCGCAAGAATCCGGACCTCGACATGGAGGACGTCGAGGCGCTTTCGGCTCAGACCGTGATGGCCGAACACGTCGGCGCGATCGACGGCCGGTCCGGCGAAGTCCGCAACGACACGGAACTGCTTCAGCAGGTGGGCATCCAGGGATGCACGCCGAACATGATCTACATGTCGCAGGTGACGCCGGAGCAGGGCCGGTACATCAATGTGTTCGACGAGAACAGCAGGCGGCCCGTGACGATTCTCGGCAGCGAGGTTGCCGATGCGCTATTTCCGACCATCGACCCGATCGGCAGGGAAGTCCGCATCGACGGACTGAACTACACTGTGATCGGAGTGGCGAAGAAGATGGGCACGGTGCTCGGCCAGTCCCAGGACAACTTCGTCATTCTTCCGCTTTCCACCTATCTAAAGGTCTATGGTGTTCGCCGGTCCCTGACGATCTACGTGAAGGCGCGTCCGGGCGTGACGCTCGAGCGGGCCCAGGACGACATCCGGACGCTTCTGCGTGCGCGACACCAGCGGTCATTCGACGAGACTGACGACTTCTCGATCGTAAACGATCAGGCGATTGCCGACCTCGCCGGCCAGATCACGGGAATCGTCGCAGCGATTGCCATCCCCATCACGCTCATCTCGCTCGTTGTCGGCGGCATCGTGATCATGAACATCATGCTCGTCGTGGTGACGGAAAGGACGCGCGAGATCGGCATACGGAAATCTCTCGGAGCCCGCAGGACCGACATCCTCATGCAGTTCCTGGTCGAGGCCGTAATACTCTCGGGCGCAGGAGGCGCCATCGGTGTCGTCCTCGCGTACTCGGTGATGAAGGTCGTGTCGTTCGTTTCGCCCATTCCGGCGGCGCTTCCGGTGTTCTGGTCGATTCTGGCCGTGACGCTTTCGGCGGCAGTCGGGCTCTTCTTCGGGATCTATCCGGCGCTCAAGGCGTCGAAGCTGGATCCGATCGTTGCTCTAAGGTCGGACTGAGATGCTGAGACTGCGAAACGACCTTCGCGAGAACCTGCTGCTCGCGTTCTCGACGATCTGGGAGCACAAGGTGCGCTCCTCGCTGACTCTGCTTGGCGTCATCGTCGGAACCATGACGGTCATTGCGGTGAGCTCGATCCTGACGGGCATGAACGCCCGTGTCGATCAGATCACCGAGCGATTCGGGCCGAATGTAGCGTTCGTGACGAAGCAGAGCTCCGTCGGTATCCGTTTCGGTCGCGCGCCCCAGGACGAGCGCACCCGCAAGAACCTGACGCAGGCCGATGCCGACGCGATCGCCGAATTGCCGTCGGTACAGGGGGCGACTCCCACGAACCGGCTCGGAAGCTTCGGTCCTTCGACGGCGACCTTCAGCGTGAAGTATCGCGACGTCGAATTCGCGCGCCCTATCATCTTCGGCGTGTATTCGAATTACCCTGACATCCGTTCGACTGAAGTCAAGGAGGGCCGTTTCTTCGTCGACTCTGAGGCACAGCGGTTCGAACAGGTCGCGGTCATCGCCGAGTCGGTCGCCGACGCGCTGTTCGCGGGAATCAACCCGATCGACAAAGTGGTCGACATCGATGGCCGCCAGTTCCGAATAGTCGGCGTGATGAAGCGCGGCGTTGGCGGACTCTTCGGTGGTGACGGTGCCGATGACCGTTTCATCTATGTGCCGTTCCAGACTCTGGAAAAGATGCACCCCGAGCTCGACGACGTCACCGTGACCCTTCGCGCGCGCGACGGACGGATGTCGGCGATGTTCGATGAGGTGACGGAGCTCCTTCGCCGGCGGCGGGGCGTGCGAAACAGCGAGAAGAACGACTTCGCGATCTCGACTCCCGACGCCATCTTCGAGACGATAGGATCGCTCACGGCGGTGCTCGGGCTAATCGTCGTTCCGCTCTCGGGCGCCGGTTTGCTCGTCGGCGGCGTCGGCGTGATGAACATAATGCTGGTATCCGTTACGGAGCGGACGAAGGAGATAGGGATTCGCCGGGCCGTTGGCGCTCGCCGGCGGGACATAGTCTGGCAGTTCCTCATCGAGGCGATGTCGCTGACCGGAATCGGGGGACTGTTGGGGATACTGGTCGGATGGTCGATCTCGCTGCTGGTAAACGTGCTCGTCCCGTCGATTCCGTCGTCCGTTCCTATGTGGTCCGTTGCGGTCGGGTTCTCTGTTTCGGTTACTCTCGGCCTCGTCTTTGGGCTGTGGCCTGCAGTGAAGGCTGCGCGGCTCGATCCGATCGACGCCCTTCGATACGAATAGCGCGCGGCGGATTCCTGCAATCTCCGCGGGCGCGAGGCGTCATGGTGGCAGCATTGACACTCCTGACCCTGCGTGGCCTAATAGCCCGTTCGCGCTCGGCGCGAGCAAGGAGTACGCGAGATGTCGATTTTCACGAGCTGGGTGACGTCACCGGGAGGTCGCAAACCTCTCGAGCTTGAGCTTCCGGTCGCACCTGTCGCCCCGAGCACGGCGGTAGTAGAGGCGGAGGACGGTCTCTACGTCGACACCGGCATGGAGATTCCGGAGAGTTACGGGATCGATATCGTCCGTGCGCTCGTCCAGGATCCTTTCCACCTGATGGTCTACTGGGAAATTCGCCCGGAAAGCTATGCTGCGATTCAGGGCCTCTTCCCGCGCGACGAGGTGTCCTCGTTTCGACCTTTCATGAGGTTGACGGATCTCGATGCCGGCGATGAAGCCTACGTGGCGATCCCGCTCGCAGGAAAGTACTGGTTCGCGGTAAATCCGAGCAGCAGCTTTCGCGTCGACGTCGGTGCGCTGTCGTCTACCTTCGGTTTCGTTCCCATCGTACGCAGCAATGTCGTTCACACTCCAGCGGGAACCGTTTCGACGGCGGTCGATGAGGATCCGCAGTTTCGTGTCGACACGCCCCGGTTCGTGAAGCTGCTCGCTGTGACTGGCTTCGCGACTGACAGGGTGCTGACGGACGTCGCCAGGGCCGAGGCTGCGATTGCGGCCGGCTTGCCGATGCCCGAATTCGTATCGCAGCCGTCACCTGCGCTTATCGACGCGTTCTCTCGGCTTCCCGAAGCAGTCCGCACGGCGGCAGTGCACGTGGCCGAGGGCGACTCCCTCACGGTGTCTGAGATCGATGAGCTTCCCGCGTCGCTTCGGCTGATGCTCGAGCGGCTGCTTGCCTCCGGCGAATACGACGCCGAGTTGCTTACGGCCGCCTTCATGCACCTCCTTCCACAACTGCTACGCAATGCCCTCGATGGAGGCATTCTCGACGACCCGGCCCACCCGTTCCACCTTCCGCCGCGGTTCGTGACGCTTGGTTCATCGGATCAGCTTCAGCGGCCGCACGTCGACTGGAGCTGGATGCCGAGCATGGCGGAGTCTCTCACGCGACGGCCGCCGGTGATCGCCCCGGACGCCCTGGATCCCGTCCCGACAGCCTGATCGCCGCTGGTCCTGAATGGAACTCGGTCTCCTCTCGATCGTCCTCCACGCGCACCTTCCGTACGTGCGTCACCCGGAGCATGCGGAGTTTCTCGAGGAGGATTGGCTTTTCGAGGCGATTTCCGAGACCTACATTCCGCTTCTCCATACCTTTCAGTCGCTCGTCGACAGTGGCGTGCGCGTTCGTCTCACGATGGGACTTACGCCTCCCCTCTGCGAGATGCTTTGTGACCCGTTGCTCAAGGCACGGTACCGAAAGCACATCGAGAAGATTGTCGAGCTGACCGAGCGCGAAGTCGTGCGCACGCGCGGCACCGAATTCCACGAGGCGGCGCTCTACCACCATCATCACTTTGCGTCTTCGTACCGTCTCTACGACGAGACTTACCACGGCGACCTCGTGGCGGGGTTTCGATCTCTGCAGGATGCAGGTGCCCTCGAGATCATCACATCGGGCGCGACGCACGGGTTCCTGCCACTGATGAGTCGTGTCGAAGTGCGGCGCGCGCAGATAGAGGTCGGCAAGGCGAACTACGTCAAGCACTTCGGACGCGACCCCCGTGGAATCTGGCTTCCGGAATGCGCCTTTGCGCCGGGCGTCGACCAGCTTCTCGCGGATGCCGGTATCAGGTTCTTCTTCGTCGACGCGCACGCCATCATGTTCGGTTCGCCGAGGCCGAGGCGCGCGATCTACGCTCCCGTAATCACCGAGTCGGGTGTTGCCGCACTCGCGCGCGACGTAACGACCGGCGAGCGTGTGTGGTCGTCTGAAGTCGGGTATCCCGGCGATCCGTTCTATCGCGAGTTCTACAGGGATCTCGGGTACGACCTCGATTACGACCTCGTAAGCCCGTACCTGCACGAGGACGGAGTTCGGCGCAACGTCGGCGTGAAGTACCACCGGGTGACGGGGAAGGTCGCACTTCATCAGAAGCAGCCTTATCTTCCGTCGATCGCTTCGGAACGCGCTGCCGTACACGCCGGGGATTTCCTGGCGAACTGCCAGCGCCTCTCAGGAGAGCTCGTCGGGACGCTCGAGCGGAAGCCGATCATCGTTTCGCCTTACGACGCCGAGCTTTATGGCCATTGGTGGTTCGAGGGGCCTCAGTTCCTCAAGCATCTCATCCAGAAGACTCACTACGATCAGGACACGATGCGGCTTGCAACGCCGCTCGACTACATCGACGAGTACCCCGAGAACCAGACGCAGACGCCCTCGGCATCGACGTGGGGTGCCGAGGGATACAACCGGGTCTGGATCAATGCTGAGACCGACTGGATGTATTACCACCAGCATCGAGCCGAAGATCGGATGATCGAGATTGCCCGGCGCTTCCCGGCGGCTCATGGCGAACAGCAGCGGCTGCTCAACCAACTCGCTCGCGAACTGCTGCTGGCCCAATCGAGCGACTGGGCATTCATCATCACGACCGGGACTATGGTCCAGTACGCGATCAAGCGGTTCCGAGATCACATCGGCCGATTCAACGAGCTCTACCAGATGGTGGTGTCGAATCGAATCGATCTGACGAAGCTGGCGGATTTCGAGTCGCGCGACAACATCTTTCCGGAAGTCGACTACCGGGTTTACCTGTAGGCCGACCTTGCGCGGGCTGCGGTCATTGCGCGAAGCGCCCTGAGTGCGGCGTGAAGCGCCGCTTTGGATCGATCCAAAGCGGCGCTTCACGCCGCACTCCGAAGCGCTTCGCGCAACAGTAGCTGTCAACGCTCAGGCGTTGAGCACGGCACCCATCGACGCATCGAGCACCTCGAGCGCGAAGTCGACGTCGTCGTTGTCGATCACGAGAGGCGGCGAGAACCGGATCGTCGAAGCGCCGCAGCCAATCACGAGCAGGCCGCGCCTGAACGCTTCTTCAACGATGCGGTCGCGCTCGTCCCCGATCGGCTCCATGCCATCTATCGACTTCACGATCTCCATCCCGACCATCAGACCGCGACCACGTACGTCGAGGACGTGATCCGAGTACTTCGACTGCAGGCGCCGAAGGCCTTCCATCAGATACTCGCCCTGCTTCGCAGCATTCTCGATGAGTCCGCCCTCGAGTAACTCGATCGTCTTGAGCGCCGCCGCGATCGCGACGGGATTGCCGCCGAACGTCGATGCGTGCGCTCCGACGTGCCAGTTCATCAGGTCCTTGCGCGCGACAGTCGCCGAGAGCGGCATTCCCGATGCAATGCCCTTCGCTGTCGAGAACAGGTCGGGCACAAGTCCGAAATGGTCGGATGCCCACATCTTGCCCGTGCGACCCATTCCGGACTGGACCTCGTCGCAGATGATGAGGACATTCTTCTCGTGCGCGAGCTCGGCCATGGCGTCGATGGCTTTCTGAGGCGGCACGATGTAACCGCCTTCACCCTGGATCGGTTCCATCAGGATGGCCGCGCAGTCCTCGGCGGGCACCGACGTCTCCATCACCGTGTCGCGGATGAACTTCACGCACTCGACGTTGCAGGTCTCGACCTTCTTGCCGAACGGGCATCGCAGGCAGTTCGGATACGGAACGTGCGTTACGTCGAGCACCTGCGGTCCGAATCCCCGGCGCTGGACGTTCTTGCTCGTCGTAAACGAGAGTGCACCGAATGTCCGGCCGTGGAAGGCACTGTAGAAGCCGATGAACTTGTTTCGACCCGTCGCGTAGATTGCCGCCTTTACGCAACCCTCGACGGCCTCCGCACCCGAGTTTCCGAAGTGGACACGTCGTTCGTGGTCACCCGGAGCGAGCTCTTCGAGCTTCTTTCCGAGCGCCGGCAGATGCGGGTAGTAGTAGTCGGCGGCGCAGATGTGCAGGAACTCGTCCGCCTGCTTCTTTATCGCCTCGACGACCTCAGGATGGGCGTGGCCGGTCGAGCACACGGCCACGCCGGCATTGAAGTCGAGAAACGTGTTTCCGTCGACGTCCTCCAGCATAGCTCCTGCGCCGCGCTTGACGACGAACGGATACGGCCTCGTGTAGCTCTGCGAGACCCAGCGCTCATCGTCAGCAATGACGCGTCGCGCTTCGGGGCCTGGGAGTTCGGTGACGAACTTGGGTCGCTGTTTCGGTGTCGGGCTGGACATTTGAATGCTCCTCCTCGTGACTCGCTCGGGTCGACCTCGTCGAACGGCGGCACGGCTTTCCAAATTGGGACAAGGCTTGCGAATTGGGGAAACAACCGCGCGAGGAAACGTCGTTGAGGTGGGACTAGTCGCCGAAGAGGTTGCACCGGATCGCTCCCGGGGCGAAACACGATGCGTGCTGGAGAACACGGGCCATACGTGATTTATAGGCTACTGTCTCGGCCGGACGCAAGATTGACAAGCGATACCGCGTGTAGCAAGATGCCGGCACGTTGGCAATCGACGACTCGAACGTCGGTCCGTGCCTTCCAGCGCCACGCAACAGCAAGGAGACGCGTTTTCATGCCCAAGGCACAGGTCCTCGTGACCGTCACGGCTGAGGCGTTCGTTGACGTTCCGGAAGGGGTGGACGACGTCGACCGCTACGTGCGCGACAGCGTCTCACTGGTATGGGGAGATGCTGACGCGACAACAATGCAGGCGCCAGCGATCAGCGTCGAATACTTCATCATCCCAGAGCCGCAACCGGAAATCGTGGTCGACGAAGTCGTCGAGGAAACGCTCGTCGCCAGCGAACCGGAAGCTGTGGCGGAGCTCAGCGACACTCTTCCACTTCCTGTGGCATCCGAGTCGTTGGCAGAACCCATCCACGAGGAAACAGAAATCGAGACAGTCGTCCCGTTCAATACGATTCTCGATGATCCATCGTATCGTTCGATTCTCCGCACAGCTGTGCGAGAACGCGCCTCGGAATTGCTCGAGATCGTCGTCGATCAGGTCGTTGCCGAGCTCGAGCCGCTTCTTCGGCGGCATTACAACAAGAACGCCTCCGGCGCCCAGTAGCCCCACCAGATGCCCCAGGACTCGAAGCGTCTCGATTCCCTCATCGTCGACGTCGAAGACAGCACGACTCTCCTGAAGCTGTACATCGGCAGACTGATGAAGGCTCCGGCACGGGCAATGTTCTATCCGCCGTTGCTCGAGCACGCGACGGAGATCTCGTCAGCTGTATCCGGATTGGACCTCTCGACTCCCGGCAGGGATTACCTTGTCCGAATCAGTTCCGTGCTGACGGCCGTCGCCTCCGAGATCAATGTGTCGCAATCGGCGACGTCGGATCGGGTCCTCGTCATTCAGGAGGCCATCGATCTGCTCGAGGCCCAGCTCGACCACATGCTGCGGATGGAGGACGGGCCGGCAAGGGAAGTTGCCGCATCGCTCGAGCGACTCGAGTCGACGCCGTCGATATTGCAGGTTCCAGGCGAAGTCGTACCGCCGGCGGCGTCCGCTCAGGCTGACGCCGCGCTCGGTGAGATCTTCGACGAGGACCCGTTCGACGAGTTCGCGATGTCGGACGACTTCCTGGATGAACTGGTTAGTGGATTCGACGCGGCCCTTGATGCGTCGCTTGCAGGTCCGTCGCCGGTCGAGTCGTCCGGGTACGAGGTGCCAGCCGGGCCGGCCTTTGTCACTGACGATATCGAGCCCGGCAATGTAGCGCTGTCGCAGGCCGAGGAACAGGCGCTCAAGGAGCTGTTCGCGCAGATCGCGTCGAGCTACGTCGGGCCGATTACGGACTTTGTCGGCAAGCTCCGCGTCGGTCCCGTGTCGACCACCTGGGTCGACCTCTGTCATCCGGCAGTCACCTCCATGGCGCGCGCATCGGAGTCGATGGGCTACGGAAACGTGCGGCACGCACTGGATGAATTCGGACGCCTTCTCACGGAGGTTCGACAATCAAGCCGCGTAGTCGATGGAGATGCCCGTGTACAGGTGCTCACTGCCTACCAGCATCTCGCCGAGCTCCTGCCCGCGACGTTCCCGGATGTAGCACCGGACCCGAATGCCGAGTCGGAATCGATCATCCTCAATTCCTTGCTCAAGCAGATCAAGGGAGTCGGACGCGTGACCATTTCGAGACTGTTCTCGGCCGGCCTTGTGTCGCTCGAGTCGTACGACATGGCCGATCCGGGCGACCTGGCGGCGGCAGCCGGCCTGAAGCTGGCGCTTGCCGCGCGTATTTGCGAACTATTCCGGCAGTATCGTGAAGTCTCGGAGCTCGCCACGGACAAAGATCTCGTGATGCGGAGACTTGCCGATCTCGTGAGCGATCTGCGTTCGGCTCAGTTCGAATACAAGAAGGCCACACTCGAGGAGTGGTACACGCACGAGCCGTCGCGTGCGAAGGCGAAGGCTCGCCGCATTCGTCAGCAGACGATGTGGAAGGTCAATGTGGCTCTCGCGGAACTGGGCGAGGTCAGGCTGCTGAACGCGCTCAAGGACGAGATCTACGACAAGCGAATCGAACGGCTGAAGAGTCTGATCGAAGGACGCGCTGCTGGTGCGACCGGCACATCGGGAACGTGAAACAGGCGATGGAGGCTGCACGATTGTCTTCAAACCGCATTGATGCATTTCGGGCGATGCTCGCGAAGGATCCCGCGCACGCACTCGCCCAATTCGGTCTGGCGAACGAGCTCGTCAAGGCTGAGGCATTTGGTGAAGCCAGGGAAGTGCTGACGGCATATCTCGCATCACACGATGACCAGGGTTCGGGTTTTCGGCTGCTGGCGCAGTCGTGCGAAAAGCTGGGACTCAAGGACGAAGCGCTGGATGCGTACAGGCGCGGAATCGTCGCCGCGAACCGGCACGGCCATCCGGGGATGGCGCAGGAGTTCGAGGATCGCCTAGACGACCTGGACGGTTGAGGCCGTTCGGAGGAAGTCGTCGATTTGTTCGCGGGACGGCAACCCCCCGCGGGCTCCAGGCTTCGTGCAATTGAGTGCTGCCACGGCATTCGCCACGCGCAGAGTCGTTTCTGCGTCGAATCCCTCGAGCAGACCGAAAAGAAAGCCCGCGTGAAAGGCATCGCCGGCCCCGGTCGTGTCAGCCGCGTCAACGACAAACCCCGGAGACTCGATGTAGACGCCATCGAGAAGAGCCAGAGCGCCCCGTCGTCCGAGCGTCATCGCCACGAACGGGTTGCCAAAGCGCTCCTTCAGTGACGCCAGGGACTGCCTGGGATCCGCAATGCCGGTCATTCGCTCGGGGAACTCCTCGGACGTAACCAGGTAGTCGATCAGCGGGTACAGCCGCGCACCGCCGTAGTCGAAGTCGACGTCGATGGAGGTAGGTATGCCAGCTTCGCGAGCCCAGGTCGCGGCGAGGATTTCGGCGTCGATGTTGTGTCCGTCACAATGGAACGCGCGCGCCGACGTGATCGAATCAGGTTCGATCTCGCTCGCCCTGACGCAGATACGCGGGTCCCTGCGCCACATCACCGTTCGCTCGCCGGTCGATTCGTCGACGAGAATGACCGCGATCTGGGAATCAACTCCATCGACGACCCGCAGCTCGCTGACGTCGACGCCCTCGTCGCGAATCGATGCGATCTGCATCTGTCCAGCCAGATCGCTGCCCACGCGACCGATGTAACGAGTGCGGAGTCCCAGCCTGGAAAGTGCCACCATTGCCGTAGCGCATTGCCCGCCGAAGAGAGTCGTATGCGAGACGAGCTCGATCTTCGAGTTGAATTCCGGATACGCGGCGACGACGGCCACGTGATCTACGGCATTGAGCCCGAGTGCCACGGCATCAAATGGCTTTTCGTCCGAGCTGGGAGGAGCGATTGGTAAGCGCACGGCGTCCAGACGCACGAACCGCCACGAATCGCAGAATGAGCGACCCGTGGCGGTTCGAAAGCAGTCCTCCGGAATCAGTCGCGGATCTGCGTGACCATCACCCGAACTTCGACTCGTCGATTCTGGGCACGGCCCTCACGCGAGTCGTTGTCGGCAACAGGCTGCCCCTTGCCGAACCCGAGCAGGTTCATGCGGAACAGGGGAACGCCGTTCTCTGCCAGATACTGATACACGGCCCGGGCCCGGCGGTCGCTGAGCGCCATGTTCTTCTTGTCGGCGCCGGTTGCGTCGGTGTAGCCCTGAATATCCAGGACGTAACCCTTCTTTCCTCGCAGTTCCGCGACGAGCGAGCTGAGCTCGCTGATCGAGGTCTCGTCGAGAATGTCGCGGTTGACGGCAAAGTTGACGGTGACCGTCTTCAGCAACGTGTAGGCATCGATGTTCTCGACGAGCTTGTCGACACGTGTGTTGACCTTGTCGGCCCTGGCAATGGCATCCGTCGCCTTGACGGTTGCAGCATCGGCCGTGACCTGCGCCTTGTCGGCACGTGCTCGAGCCTCGTTGACTTCGCCATCCAGCCGCTGGATATCCGCGGAATTCCGGCGAGAGGTTTCTTCGAGCTCACCGGTCCGGTTCTCGAGAGGTGCAACACGTTCGTCGATGCGATTACGGACGTACTTCTTGGTTGCGCATCCGACCGAGACCATCGAAAAGATCGCGATCGTGAGCAGGAGTATGGGCAGTCTTCTCGATGCCATAAGTCGGTAATTCCTCCGGAAAAGTGGTCCAATTGCAGGGGGTCGAAACCGTCCGATATACTGGAGGTCGCCGGGGTTATACATTCGTCGTATGAACGCGTCAAGGAGCTACATTCGAATGAAGTTGGCCATAGTTTGGGCGATCTTTGCTGTCGCAGCAGCTGGGTTTGGAACATCGGCAGGAGTGCCGTCGCAGGAGGAATCGTACCCGGGCGTTCCCGAGATCGTCGTCAAGGCTGCCCGCAACCAGGGACACTCTCTATACGTTCGGGACCGTTGCCGATACGAACAGCGACTTCTCATGGAGCGATTCAAGTTCGACAAGCGTCTGCACCAACAGGGTGAGCTGCTCGCGACGAGAACGACGACAGTCGTAGTCGAGCCGTCATCGAAGCCGGACGAGACGGGCTTCATTCCCGTCGTGACGCGCGTCGTGGCGGACACGAACGACAAGGGAGAGCCAAAGGAGAACGTCGATCCGAACGCCCGGACCGGACTCGCGTCCGGTGCCTTCCTCGATCAAGTCTTCTTTCCGCTTCTGCCCGAGAATCTTCCGTTCCTGAATTTCGAGGAAACACCTTCCACCGCCGATGGTGAGATCTGGTTCAAGTTCTCGCCAAAAGCCAGTCTTCCGAGCGACCTCAAAAGACCCCTGGCATCGGGTGTCGCCCAGCTGGACGCGAAGACTGGTGAAGTACTGACGATCCGGATCAGCGGTTTCGTCAACCTTCGGGCGCTCGACAAGCAGCTCGACAAGATCCAGTCGTTTACAGCAAACGTGGACTTCTCGCAGTTCGGCGGAGCACTCCGCATGCCTTCGACGGCGAACGGGAGCGGCGTGTCGAACGTCAGCCGGTTTGACGGGTATTTCAAGTTCATCTTCGAAGAGGGCAAGTACGCGCCCGTAATGAAGATCGATTGAGCTCTCCGGAGGATCCGAGCGGATCCCGCGAGCGACCGAGCCCACCGGAGGCTGGGTCGATGACGATCGACGAGAAACTTCGCATTCTCCCCGCGCTGCCCGGGTGCTATCTGCACAAGGACCGCTCGGGGAGGATCATCTACATAGGCAAGGCCAAGAGCCTGCGGAACCGGGTTCGCTCGTACTTCCAGTCGTCCAGGACTTTCGATCCGAAGACGCGCGAGCTCGTAGCCCGGATAACGGATTTCGACTACATCGTGACGGACACGGAGGTCGAGGCGCTAATACTCGAGTCGAATCTCGTCAAGGTTCACCAGCCGCGCTATAACGTCCATCTGAAGGACGACAAGAGCTACCCGCACATCAAGATCACGAACGAGCCGTATCCCAAGGCTGTGCTCGTGCGGAGGATCGTCAATGACGGGGGAAGCTACTTCGGTCCGTTTCTTCCGGCGAGTCTCGCTCACCAGACGCTCGAGCTCATCAACAAGTACTTCATGCTGCGAACGTGCCAGATTCCCATCGACGGAAAGCTGGAGCGGCCCTGCCTCGAATACCACATCAAGCGTTGTCTCGGTCCGTGTGTGAAGGGGCTCTGTACCGCCGACGAATACGACGAAGCGGTTGCAGACGTGCTCGAACTGCTGGCCGGGCGTGCGTCCGAGCTCGTTTCGTCGCTCAACGGCAGGATGGATCGCGCTTCAAACGACCTCCGATTCGAGCAGGCGGCGAAATACCGCGACCAGATCCGGACGATCGAGCGACTCGCGGAGCAGCAGAAGATGATGGTGATGTCCGAGTCGGACATCGACATTTTCGGCTACTACCGTGAGGGCCCGCAGCTCGCGCTTATTCTATTCACGATGCGCGACGGCCGGGTCGTCGGAAAGCGCGAGTTCTACTTCGAGGAGATCCTAGAGCCGTTCGATCCCGGGGAGTTCCTTGGCGAAGCTCTGCCGCAGTACTACGCCTCGAGCGACTACGCGCCGGGCGAAGTCCACGTGTCTTCGGATTTCGAGGATCTGCCATTGCTCGAACAGGTGCTCGGGGGGCGCCGCGGTCGCCGGGTGCGTATCAGGACGCCCAAGCGCGGCAATGCGAAAGGACTGGTCGAGCTCGTTTCGAAGAACGCACGATTGAAGTTTGACCAGCGATTTCGCGTGCGGCGATTCGACGGCGGAAAGCTCGTGGCGGAGCTTCAGGACGTCCTCGAGTTGCGGGAGCCGCCGCGACGCATCGAGTGTTTCGACATCTCGCACATCCAGGGGGCGGAAACGGTCGCATCGATGGTCGTCTGCATCGACGGGCAGATGCAGCCGTCGGAGTACCGCAAGTTCAAGATCCGGACCGTAAAGGGCATCGACGACTTTGCCTCGATGCGGGAGGCGGTCTACCGGCGGTATTCGCGCGTCCTCTCGGAAGGCGAAACGTTACCGAGTCTCGTGATGATAGACGGTGGCAAGGGACAGCTCTCGGCGGCCATTCGGGCGTTGCGCGCGCTTGAGCTCGAGGCACTGCCGGTCGTGGCGCTTGCGAAACGGGAAGAGACGCTCTACGTGAAGGGCCACGAGGACGAGCCCGTGAACCTGCCGGCGCACAGTCCGATCCTCCATCTAGTGCAGAGAATCCGGGACGAAGCCCATCGTTTCGCCATCACCTATCACCGAAAGCGGCGAGAGATTCGCGACCGCCAGTCTGAGCTCGATGCGATTCCGGGCATCGGTCCGAAGCGCAAGGAGACGCTGCTCCGGAACTTCGGCAGCGTCGAGCGCCTGTCGAAGGCCTCCGTTGCCGAGATGAAGCCGTTCATCGGCCTTCAGCCTGCCGAACTCGTCGTCGAGTACTTCCGCCAGAAGGCCGAAGCCGGCGGCGATCCGGACTTGCCCGAGCCCGAGCCAATCGACCTGGACTACTGACTTCGTGGCCTCTGTGACTCCGTGCTCTCTGTATGCCGACGGCAATGGCGTTGCCATACAGAGCGCACAGAGGCACAGAGACCATAGAGACACCGGCGAGGCTTGCTTGACAGGCCCAATACCCCTGTGTAGAGTCGAAACTTGCTCTGTACATCGTACTTGAGGCTCACTGAGTCATTGCTTCTCGACAATCAGCAGGTCACTCTCCTCGTTCCTGGATCCGGGAACCATCTCAAAGACAACAAGCATGTCCTGAGCGCGGATCTGGCCGAGGCCAGAGACGGGATGGAACGGTGTGTCCGAGGCGAAGATGCAGACATGAGCGGCGGTCGCCCATCGCGGGCGAATGCGTCGCGCAACTCAAATTGAAGGAGACAGCACGCACATGGCGATCGACGATATCAATCCGACGGGAACACAGCAGGTAACAGAGGAGAACCTACCTCCGACAGCGGCCGACACTCTCCAACCGGAAAAGGCCGCGCCAGCGGCTGAGCCGGTCGCCGAGACGGCGGCAACGAGCGAAGCCGCAGCCGTGGCCGAGCCAGCAGGCGAGGGCTCATCCGACGGCGGCGACTTCGGGGCCATGCTCGACCATTACGAGGAGCAGGCAAACTCGATTCAGGAGGGCGAGGTCGTTACCGGCCGCGTGATCGCCGTCACCGAACAGGGCGTGCTCATCGACATCGGCTTCAAGAGTGAGGGCATCGTCCCGAAGGACGAGTTCCTCACTGACGAGACCGGCAACCTGATGGTTGCGCGTGGCGACGAAGTCGACGTTCTCGTCAAGAACTTCGAGAATTCCGAGGGCTATGTCGTGCTCTCGCGTGCGGATGCGGTGCGCATGAAGGTCTGGGACAAGATCCGGAAGGCGCACGCCGATCGCGAGACGATTACCGGCAAGGTCATCGAGCGGATCAAGGGCGGGTTGAAGGTCGACATCGACGGCGTTGCGGCGTTCCTGCCGGGCAGCCAGGTCGATGTGCGGCCGGTCCGGAACCTTGACGCGTTCAAGGGCAAGGACATTCAGGTCCGCGTCATCAAGATCAACAAGAAGCGTTCGAACATCGTCCTCTCGCGTAAAGTCGTCCTCGAGGAGGAGATCACCGAGAAGAAGGGCGGGACGCTGTCCGTGCTCGAAGAGGGCGCGGTGATGGAAGGCCAGGTGAAGAACATCACCGAGTACGGCGCCTTCATCGATCTCGGTGGCATCGACGGACTACTGCACATCACGGACATGAGCTGGGGACGGATTCTGTCGCCGAATGACCTGTTCAAGGTCGGTGACAAGGTCCAGATCAAGATCCTCAAGTTCGACAAGGATCGCGAGCGCATTTCGCTCGGGTTCAAGCAGCTTCTCCCAGATCCGTGGGAGACCGTTCAGGAGCGCTACTACGTTGGCCAGCGACTCTCCGGCAAGATCGTCTCGATCACGGACTACGGCTCGTTCGTCGAGCTCGAGGAGGGCGTCGAGGGCCTCGTGCACGTCACCGAAATGACGTGGTCGAAGCGTCTGAAGCACCCCTCGAAGATCGTCGACGTCGGCCAGGAAGTGAACGTGATGGTGCTCGACGTGGATCCGCGCAACCGCCGGATCTCGCTGGGTATCAAGCAGACCGAGCCGGATCCCTGGGAGACACTGCCGCATCGCTACGGTATCGGGACCCGCGTGGAAGGCAAGGTTCGCAGCCTGACTGACTTCGGCGCCTTCGTCGAGATCGAGGATGGAGTTGACGGACTCGTTCACGTTTCGGATATCTCGTGGACGAAGCGTATCAAGCATCCGTCCGAGGTCCTGAAGAAGGGCCAGGCCGTCAACGCGATCATCACGAACATCGATTCGGAGAATCGCCGTCTCTCGCTGTCGATCAAGGATCTCGAGCCGAACGCCTGGGATCGCTTCTTCGACACGCACCGTGCCGGCGACCTCGTTAAGGGCAAGATCGCCCGGTTCGCCAACTTCGGCGCCTTCGTGGAGCTGGAGGAGGGAATCGAGGGACTCTGCCACGTGTCGGAGCTCGCCGACGAGCGGATCGAGAAGCCCGAGGATGCCGTCCAGATCGGTCAGCAACTCGCGTTCAAGATCCTCAAGCTCGATCGCGAGCAGCGCAAGATCGGACTGTCTGCCCGTGCGGTTGGCAAGGAAGACGATCCGAGCGACGTGCGGACGTACTACGATAGCGGCGAGGGCATGGCCTCGCTCGGCGAGCTTGCGAACCTGTTCCCTCGTGCGTCGGCGACTGAAACGGCCACCGACGAGGACGAGTCGGAAGTCGCGAGCGACGTCGAGACTGCACCGGAGGCTTCGGCCGCCGTGGCGGTTGAAACGCCTGTCGAGGCGCCAGTCGAAGCGGAAGTTGAAGCGGCCGAGCCCGCCACCGAGGTGACGGAAGAATCCGTGGAGGCGACCGAGCCGGCTGAGGCTGCGGTTGAGACAGAAGAGGCTCCAGTTGCGGAGGCCGCCGAGGAATCGGTTGCCGACTCCACGGGAGACGACACGGTCGAACCGGAAGCCGGGGCTGAAGTCGAAGCCGCCGAGGTGGCGTCGGACGAGACCAAGGTCGAATAGAACGGGATTTCTCGGGAGCCGCGCCCTGATGGGCCTGGCTCCCGAAGAAAACTGTTGACGGGCTCTGGTCCGCTCGGCATACTCCTTGTTCCTGACGCGGGGTGGAGCAGTCTGGTAGCTCGTTGGGCTCATAACCCAAAGGTCGCAGGTTCAAATCCTGCCCCCGCAACCAATACTAAATCGAAGGGCGCCAGTCACTTACGACAGGCGCCCTTCTCATTTTTCGGGTGTTAAGGTCGCGAAAATTAAGGTCGGCATTAAGGTTTGATCAGTTTCGACGGGTTCGGGTCAACCTTGATCCCTTCGGTGCCGAATCCCCCGGCCTACTGCCACGCGACATCGCCGAGCGCCGCGTCGTCGCGGCATGCCCGGCAGCTCGGATTCCTCGAGCCGCCCCACTCCTCGAGCGTCCCTCGGAGGCCGTCGAGCTTCTTGAAGCCGACCGTCGTTCCGGCCGCGACGTCCTGGGCGAGCGCGCAACACGAGATCGACGTGCCGGCGTAGCCAGTGAGGAGCTGGAGGACTTCGTTGACCGCCTGGCTCGCGAGGACGCCGTTCATGCTCACGACCTGGGCCTCGCCGCGGGTTCCGTCGCGCTTCTGCGCGTAGCCGCGCCCCGGACCCCCGCGCGCGAGCGCAAGCTTGTCGTCGCTGAGGTACCCGATGCACCAGAGGCAGAAGCTCCCGGGTCGGTAGGTGAAGACGTTGCCGCCGACGCGGACGCGCGGCGCCCCGTCGAGCGGATCCGCCTCCCGGATCGAGAGGCCGATGTCGACGTACGGCACGAGCAGGCGGTGCGCGAGCTGCTGGAGGTCGAGCCGCGAATCCAGCCCGTCGACGCAGCCGACGATCACGTCCGCGTCCCGGAGCGCCGCGACCGCGGCGGGCTCCGGCACCGCGGCGTCCACCAGCACGCAGGTGGTGGTGCGATTGATCGCGCGGATGACGCGCCGCGCGATCCGGGTCTTGCGGCGGCGGAGGAACGCGTCGAGCGCGGTCATGCCGATCAGGCGGTGCCGGTTGCTCGCCTCCGCGCGATCGGGGTCCACGAGGATGAGGCGTCCGATCCCGAGGTGGGCGAGCTGCTGCACGACGTGACTCCCGCCGCCGCCGAGTCCCACGACGGCGATCGTCGCGCCGGCGAGGGTCGCCTGGCCGGCGACGCCCACAAGGATCTCCTGGCGCGCATAGATCGTCCCGTACCGCGTCGGCGCCGGAGCAGGCCACTGCGTGATC
>CAZQBW010000063.1:0-22536 GCA_964591515.1 uncultured Clostridia bacterium | reverse complement strand
TCGCCTGCGACGCACGTTATCTATGGGATTGACGATGCGACCGCTCCGCGGTCGGACCGAGGTGGGCGGCGGTACCGCGGGTCGCGTGTGCTCGTTGCACTCGCCGCCGCGACCCACGGCTATTTCCTTCGACCGCTCCGCGGTCGTACGCGCCTTCGGCGCTCTTCGGAACCGAGATCCTTGAGGTTTTCCGCTTTCGCTCGCGGTTCTGTAACCGAGGCACAAGGGTCGGACGACGCCTGCGCGCTCCCGCGAACGGACCCGCCAGCCCGCGTTACTGATCGTCGGGCAGGTCGAGTTGCTGCCGGCGTCCGCCGCCACGATTAAGGCGACGCGTTTGCGCGGGCTGCCCGATGTTCTCGTTCCCGATCGAGCCAAGTCCCGCCAGCGTGAAGGTCACGTAGTACTGAGTCTCGCGCCGGACGCCGCTCGGCAGGTTGAACGTCGCGACGTTGAACTGCACTCCGCAGCAGTCCCACGCGTAGCCCAGGTAGCTGCGTGTGTTCAACAGCCGCTGGCCCGAGATCGGGTTCGTACGGTTGCTCTCGTCGAGGCGATCCGTGAAGTCGATGTTCAGACGTGTCCCACCGTGCAGCCCGCGGTTCAGGTTGCCGAGATCGACGGACGTGATCCACTGATTGCCTCGGTACGTTCCCGGCTCGACCTGGGCATCGAGAGCACGGAAGCGTCGCGCGAAGTAGTAGGTCTCGTTGACGGACCAGTTCCTGCCGCGAGCGCCACCTGTCACGGCGACGTCCTTGATGCCGTTTCGCTGGACGTCGTAATCGAATCTGAGGTCCGCAAAAAGCGCCGAGAGCGGCCGAACGCGGGCAACGACGTTGATCGGCGAGAATCGTCTTTCGATGCCGCCGTAGCTGAAGCCCGAGAACGTGTTGATCGGGTAGAACTGGTTGCGCCGGCGCGGATTGAAAACGTCGCCGAACGTCGGATCGATGAAGTACTTCTGGCGGACCGTCACCGACAGCAGCTCGTGCGTCTGTCCCTCGGACGCGCCGCCGTCCCTGTTGGCAGTGCCGCGCTCTCGCCGCTTCACGAAGAAGCGGTTCGTGATTCCGTACTCGACCTCGTTCGTGTTGGCGACGGCGTCACGTTCGTCGAAAAGCGGAATCCGCTCGTAGTTGCTGACGCCCGTGATCCGCCGATACACGACATACGGTTCGATGACATGCTTGAACCGCGGTGTCCCGTCCGACCTGTAATACACGGCGCCAAGCACCGGCGGCCGGACGTCGATGGCGAAATCGACGTAGTTGCGTGACACGTCGGCGCCGAGGACTAGCGACGCGTCCGACGGGTCGAACAGCAGGATGGGTCGCTTCGATGCGTCGCTCCGGCCCGGCGTGATCGGCAGACGCGGATCGTTCGGATCGAGCGTGAACAACTCGGGCGTGAACCGGATTCCGGCTGGATTGAGGCTGTTCGAGTAGAACGTCGTCCGGAGTCCGATCGATGGCGTGATCGACCACCCGCCGAGGTCGTACGGCACCGGGAAGGTGAATCTCGGCAGCAGGTCGAGCCGCTGCACGATGTTCGGCGTTTCGAAGACCTTCGTATCGCCGACACGCTCGGTCCGGCGCAGGCCGTCGGCCGCGGCTTCGAACGAAAAGTAGATCGGCCAGTCGCGCCACAGTGGGCGGTCGTATCCGGTGACGGCGACCGACGGCAAATGGCGGATGTTGATGTTGAAGTCGGATCGACTTCTCGGCCGATCGGGATTCTGCTCGCGAATGTTCGTCGAGTCGCTTTCGGCGAGCAGGTTCACGCTGAACCGGCCAAAGTTGTTGTTGAGGTAGAGCGTCGAGCGCTCCTGAGGATTGATGATTTCCTCGAATGTGTCCGAGAACGTGCGCCGGAACTCGAGGTTCGACGTCACACGCACGTCGGTCACGGCGAGCCAGCCGTGGGGCAGGTACTGGACGCCCTCGGCGAAGAATGCACTGCCGCCCTGATCGGGGCCGTCCTCGCCGAAAAGCCGGTCCTTCACGATGTAGGTGCCCAGCCGGAACCCCGAGCGTTCGTCGGTTCTCGCCCGGAACTCGAAGCCGAAGCCGAGCCCGCGCGAGGTAAAGACGTCTCCGCGCAGGGTCGCGTCGGCGCTGCGGCCGAGCGTCTGGTAGTAGGCCTGGCTGTACGTGAAGCCCTTGTTGTTCGAGTTGCCGAAGCGCGGAAGCAGGAAGCCCGATTGTCGCTCGCGGCGGTCGAGCGGGATCGACGCGTACGGCAGATAGAAGACGGGCTTGCCCTTGATGTCGAAGACCGCGTTGCGCAGTCGAACGCGATCGTTGACTTTGAGTTTGGCCTGGTCCGCCTTCAACGACCACTTCGGAACGGAATCTTCGCACGCCGTGACGTCGGCATCGTGAAGGATGTACTCGTCGGGACCGACCTTGTCGATTCGCGAAGCGGTGTAGAAGAGGTACTCGCCAGTCGCCGTCCGGTCGGTGAAGCCGGTCGCGTCGTAGAACGTGCCGCGCTTCGTCGCGATGTTGAGTTCTGCCCGGCGTGCGGTCACGCGCTGCGTCGAGCCCTGGTCGAAAATGACGTTGCCCTCGGCAACGGCATCGTTCGTGACCTCGTTGAACTCGACGCGGTCCGCCTGCAGCCGGATGTTCTGGTATGTCGCGTCGACGTAGCCCGTGTAGACGAACAGGTTTCCGATCTTCTCCTGGTTGGTCGCCTCTATGTGGACCTCGTCCGAGGACTTCGCCTCGTCCTGAGCGTCGCGGTTTCGCGGTTTCGCCGGGTCTTTGGCCGACTCGGCGGGCGGCGGCGTTGCAGGCGACTCATCGTCGTCCGGCTGGTCGTCGTCAGGCTCGACACCCGGAACTGCCGGCGTCGGCTGCTGGGGCGGCGCCGTGGGAGCAATGGGCGCGGCTGGCGCGGCGGGTTTTGCGGGCTCCTGCGGCGACGCGCTGGCCACATGCGCGTTGAGCGCACAGGTGATCAGCGCCAATGCGCACAGGAACTTGAACTGGGACACGAACATGGCGATCAGGGCGCAGTCTACAGGAGTCTCTTGGAGGGGGAACCTCGGGCGGCTACCGCGGCTCGCCTGGTTCGATTTCGGCGAGAGTCCGGATCCAGAGCCGGCTCCAACCGGCGTGGTACAATTCGCCGCTTATGCCGACGGTCGATGCCATACGCGAAGGGCTCAGGGGAAGGCTTCTCGATGCCTCGAGGCTCGAGCCTCCGTCCAGGAACCGGACTCGAGCTGCCGTCGCGCTGGTCCTGCGGGACGGAACGAGCGGCCCCGAGATCCTGCTGATCAAGCGGGCCGAGAACCCTCGCGATCTCTGGTCGGGCCACATCGCGCTTCCGGGAGGTCGGTGGGACGACGCGGACAAGGCTCTGTCCGAGACGGCGCTTCGAGAGACGAGGGAAGAGGTCGGAATCGAGCTGCCAGGTGACGCGCTGCTTGGCCGTCTGCCGAGACTGAGTCCGGTTAATCGCCGGCTGCCGGCAATCGACATCACGCCGTTCGTGGCTCTGGCTCCGCCTGACGCGACGGTCCGGGCGAATCACGAAGTCGCGGCACATTTCTGGGCCACGGTCGCGAGGTTGCGCGAGACGGGTCCAGCCTCGGTCTTCCATCTTGACGTGCCGGGAGAGAGACATTCATTTCCCGCATACGATTACGACGGTCACATCATCTGGGGGCTGACGGAGCGGATCTTGACGAGGTTTCTCGCGCTGCTAGACCCCGTCGGGGAGCGCTGAGTCCATGCCAGTCTACGAGCGTCACATCTTCGTCTGCACCAATCAGCGTCCTGCCGACAGTCCGCGGGGTTGTTGCGACCCCGAAGGGAAGCGGGCGCTGCAGTCGCTCTTCAAGGTCGCCCTCTCGCGTCGCGGGTTGAAGAGCAGTGTCCGGGCGAACGCCGCCGCCTGCCTCGACCAGTGCGAGCACGGGGCGACTGTGGTGGTCTATCCGGACGCCGTCTGGTACGGCGGGGTGACGGCGGAGGACGTGGAGGAGATCGTCGAGTCGCACGTCGTCGGGGGCGTGCCGGTCGCGCGACTGCGACTTGCCGACGGTTGCATCAACACCAAGGAGTGCGAGCACCGGACGCCGAAGGTCGAGGCCTAGCGAGCGCTTCGTGTATCGGGGATTGCCGTCGGCATACGAAGAGCACAGAAGCACAGAGCTCACGGAGTCTTCGATTCATTGGCTTTGTGGTCTCTGTGACTCTGTGCTCTCTGTACGCCTACGGCAATCCCCGAAATCAGTTCAGCAGTCCGCCGGGTCCCTCGTCATCATCACCAGGCCCGAGCATGTCGCCGCCCGACGGATCCGGAATCGCATCGTCCACTTCCCAGACCTGGAAGAGCGCGGGTGAAACCTCCGAGATGAACCGCGACGGCCGCTGGATGATCATCTCGCCACCGCGCTCGGCCACCGTCAACGGATAGCAGACCGTCAGCTCGTCGCAAGCGCGCGTCACGGCCACATAGAAGAGCCGACGCTCTTCCTCTTCGCTCTCCGGCTCGCGCAACGAGCGCGCGGACGGGAATTTCCCCTCTGACGCCCAGATTACGAAGACCGAGCGCCACTCGAGACCCTTCGCCTGATGAATAGACGAGAGCACCAGCCGCTCGTCCTCGTCCGCGCCTTCGATGATGTCTTCGCCGAGCGTTCCCTTCGGCTGGTTGAACCGCTCGGAATTCGCGAGCCAGAGCTCGGTGAGGAACGTCTCGGTAGTCTCGAACGTCACGGCAAACCGTGCGAGCTGGCGCAGGTCCTCTTCGCGGGCATCGGCGTTTTCGTACGCGCCCTGCAGGTACTCCGAGTATCCGCGTTGAAGGATCGTCTCGATCTGTTTCGACGGCGAGTCGGCTACCCCGGGCGCGGTCAGCGCGCCGATGAGAGCCGTGAACGTCTGCCACCCTTCGCCTTTCGGCACGTCGGTCAGGTCGGTCGATCGGACGAGCGCCAGCGGATTGTCCGCGACCGCCAGGTGCTCCCATATGCGCGACGCGGTGCGCGCGCCGACACGCGGAATGAGCCTCAGCACGCGCTTCCAGGCAAGCTCGTCGCGTGGATTCACGACGAGCCTGAGGTAGGCCATCACGTCCTTGACGTGGGCCTGTTCGAAGAACCGCAGCCCCGACCGGATCGTGTAGGGGATGTTCCGGCGCGAGAGCTCGAGCTGCAGCTCGAGCGCATGCCAGTGCGAACGATAGAGCACGGCGATGTCGGACAGTCGAAGCCCCTCGTCGCGCTGCTCGAGGACCCGTGACGCCACGAATGACGCTTGCTGGTTCGCGTCCCGCAGCGGAACGAGTCCGGGCTCGACGCCGCTCGCGGGGCGCACGGCGTGCAGCCGCTTCTGCAGCTGGCGGCGGTTGTGTCCGATCGATGCGTTCGCCAGCGTGAGAATTTCGGGACGCGAACGGTAGTTCGCCTCGAGTCGATACTCCTCGGCGTCGGGATAGCGGTCGCGAAACGAGAGCATGTTCTCGACGTGCGCACCACGCCAGCCGTAGATCGACTGGGCGTCGTCGCCCACGACCATCACGTTACGGTGCTTGCTGCCGACCAGATCGACGAGGTCCGACTGCAGGGCATTCGTGTCCTGGTATTCGTCGACCAGGACGTGCTGGAACTGGTCGCGGATCGCGTCGGCGATGTCCTTGTGCTCGAGCATCAGCCGCCGCCAGTTCGACAGCAGGTCGTCGTAGTCCATCGCGTTTCGCTGATGCTTGCGCTCGGCGTAGAGGTAAGCGACCCGCTCGATCTGCGACGTGAGGACGTGAAAGTACGGGTAGTTGCGGGCAACGAGATCGGCGACTGAGTGCCCGGTATTCGTAGCGAGGCTGATGATCTCGCGAACGACGGCGGCTTTCGGAAAGCGCCTCGCCCGCGTGTCGATCGCCGCTCCATCGATGCAGGCATCGAGGAGGTCGGAAGCATCTTCGGAATCGAGAATCGTGAATTTCGCGCTGTAACCGAGTGTCTCGGCGTGGCGACGCAGAATCCGGTTGGCGACGGAGTGAAACGTCCCGCCCCACACGCGCCGGACGTCGGCGCGAACGAGCCCTTCGACGCGGGCGAGCATTTCGCGTGCGGCGCGGTTCGTGAACGTGCAGAGAAGGATGCGTGAAGGAGCGACGCCGGCTTCGATGAGCCTGGCAACGCGGTATGTGACCGTACGGGTCTTTCCGGATCCGGCACCCGCGATCACGAGCTTGGGGCCGTTTCCGGCCGAGACGACGGCGTGCTGTTCCTCGTTGAGAACGTCCCGGTAGGGAACCAGGAAGCGAGGGGCCGTGTCCGGCTTGATCGTGTACCGCTTCGTCATCGCTGCGCGAGTATACGGCAGCGGCGTCGGCGGTTGCGCGCGCGTTGGGGGCGATCGGGGCGCTCGTGCTGGCGAGCGCCCCGGGGGCAATTACGCAGCGGCTTCGTTACCGCCAAACAGAGCGTCGAACATCGATCGCGCCTCGTTGGCGCTGCGCGGCGCCCGCGTGAGCGCCGGAGTTGCGAGAGCGGCCTTGGCCTTTGCCTCCACCTTGCGAACGGCTTCCGCCGCGCGCTCGGCCTCGCGTGCCGCGAGATCGGTGGCCTTGACGAGTCTCGGTCGAATGATTGCGGAGGCTGTCACCTGCTCAACTGCCTTGTTCTTGTTTTTCATCGTTCTTGCTCCAAGAGGCTGCCCGGGTTTCTTGAACGCCGTTCCAGCCCGACTCTTTCCCATCAACCTGCAGCGTGTATCGCCAGTGCGAGAGAACCAATTCCTGCCTGGACCAGAGCAACCGGCGTGCCGCAGCTTGTTCAATTGACGTTTCCAGAGGGCGAATGTTCCGTATTGAACCCAATTGACCCGAGATTGTTCGAAAAATCTCAGTTGACTGCCTCATGAACGAGTCTGGTCGGTGCCGCAAATCAGCACAGTCGCGTACGAAATCGTGTCGGATCGGTACTGCACCGCAGTCAGGGCGTGGCAATCTGCCTCGATGCCGGCCAATCCTGAATGACAGTTTTGTTCCCGTTCAAAGAATTGATGACGCCTTCCCTTCAGTGCCTCGAGCGAAGGCCACGGAGTCCAGGTCGCGACAGGCGAACGTCAACCAAGCGCTCACGCACCGAAGGAGTCGCGATGACCGCAACTCGTACATTCACTCCGATTGTATTTTTCGGTTTGTGACTGGCTCTGTTTCCCTATTACTATGTCGGGTGCGGTGCTCTCCAGCGCCGCTACCAGAACAGCTCAAGACGTTGCCGACCGCGTGACTCGCGGGAGGCGTGAGGCACCCGTGTCGCAATCCGGCAAATTCCGTTCAACGAAGCCCGCGTCGGCACCACTCTGGGAGCCGGACGAGGCGCCGACCGAGCGCGCCCGCTTCGTCACGAATCCGATGTCAGCCCGCCCGCCTGGCGGACCGACTGCCGGCGGAATCTCGAATCCGTTCGGAACGGCGCCCGCGTCGTCGCGTGCGTTGTCGGCGGATGCGCCGACTCCGGCCGTTCCGCTCGCATCGCTGCTCGAGGATACGCAGGAAGACCGTCTCTGGGGCGGCTCCGACGGTGAGCGCAAGACGGCGCTCGAAGCGGCCGAGCAGGATCTGACGCTCTATCGCCTGGCGATCGATGCGACGAACCTCAATTACGAACAGTCATTCACGATCCTTGCGCTGACGGTCGAGTTCTTCCACAAGGGCGAGCACGTGGAGCGCGTCGAGCAGCACGCACTGCGTGTCGCGGCCGGCGTCATCCTTCGTGTGCAGAAGCAGCTCAACAGCGAGCCGCTTCGCATCCTGGCGCCGTTCTACCTGAATCAGCTCCGCAGCATCTTCCAGGCGTGGCATCTCTATCGCGAGCTTGCCAAGGCGATCGACAACCGCGGCGACTTCCTCGTCAGAATGCGCGGGAAGGGTGATCAGCTGATCCTCGACAGTCTTTTCAGCGAGGAAGGCCGGTCGATGCTTGCGGCCCGCGTGGACGGTTTCACGAGTGCGTGCGCGCGGCTTCAGCTTAATTCGGAGGCGCTCAAGCGCGCCGAGTGGATCGGCAAGCTCCTGATGTACCGCACCGAGAACGATCAGTGGCAGGTGCCGCCCGAGGCGTGCCTCGGCCTCTGCACTCGGTTGCTGCGCGAGATCAACGACGACACGGTGATGGGTGCGATCCGCAATCTTGCCGCCGCATCGTGGGACGGTCTCTGCAAGGAGACGAATTACCTTCGCGACGGCTTTGCCGGCATCGTGACCGAAGACACGGGACACGGGGTAATCCTGATCCGCACGGCGGTGCCGATGGTGGGAATCCCGGTACTCCCGGCCGAGGACTCGGTGTCGTACTTCCCCGAGCACGATGCGTTCCGCGAGCAGGACAAGGACAAGAGGGAACGCCCGAAGGACGGAGTGTTCCGCCTGATCGTCTGAGCTGCGGACAGAGATCTGCGGGAGAGACCGGGAAGAGCATCGCGGATCAGGCGGATGAAGCGGATCTGAGAGTCTATTCAGATCCGCTTTATCCGCCTGATCCGCAAAATCCGCGATGCTCTTCGTTCCCTCCGGTTGCGAACGCGCCCCGCTCGCGAGGATGATCGCGCGGTGGACCTCGATCGACTCAGCGGTTTCCTGACGTTCGCGCGCGCGCTGAATTTCAGCGCGGCGGCAAGGCAGCTGAACATCTCGCAGCCGGCACTGCACGGACAGGTGCGGCAGCTCGAGCACGAGCTCGGCGTGAAACTGTACACGCGAGACGCCGGCCGCCTGCAACTGACCGACCAAGGCCGCTCGTTGCTTCTCTTTGGGCAGAACCTGCTCGATGAAGTCGGGCGATTCGAGACGGATCTGCGAGGCGAGCCACAGTCGGAAGAGCTGCGGCTCGGCGCGGGTCTGACCGCAACGCTCTACCTGTTGCCCGGACCGCTTCGCGATTTCCGCGCGCTCTGGCCGGACGTCGAGTGCCGCGTCGGCGTTCACCACCGGGCCGACGTGCTGTCGCTTGTCCGGTCCGCCGAGCTCGACCTGGGCGTTACGTCGATCGAGCGAACGCCCGCTGACCTCGAGAGCTTCGTGTGCGCGCGGACGCGCCACGCCCTGATCGTACCGACCGGTCATCCGCTTGCCGGCGGCCGCAAGCTCACGCTGGCGGACATCGCCGAGCATCCGCTCGTGCTGCCGCGCGCGGGCCTGCAGCACCGGCGGATGATCGACGACGCATTCCGCAAGGCCGGCGTCGAATATCGCGCGGCGCTCGAGACCGAAGGCTGGGAGGTCATGAAGCACTATGTCGCGCTCGGTTTCGGCATCGCGATCGTCAACGACCTCTGCCTGGCGCACAGCGTGCCTCCCGAGATCGTGTCCCGTCCCCTTCACGAGCTCTTCCCCGAGCGCATTTACCGCGCCGTCTGGGCGAAGAAACGCCAGCTTCCCGAGCCTGCCCGCGAGTTCTCGACGCACCTGCGCAAACGCTACTCGCGGCCGAGTGCGTGAGAGTGGACATTCGGGCCTGGACTCGTTCAGCCTGACGTTCGAGATTTCACTTCAATCCTCTTCAAATCCTGAGAATCCAGTCCACTCTCCTCCCCCTCGGCAACGCAAACCGCTCATCCACGCATCCTGTCTGTTGTTGCCAATGTGCAGCCAAAGGGAGGACAGCCGACGATGAGTACTTCGAACAAGCCGGAGATGGTGCAGAACTCGATCGAACAGATGGGTGAGCGCGCGGGCCTGGTGGCGGGGAAAGCCGCTGCCAACGCGGTGCGACTCGTCGACACGGTCAACGCCAACGTCAACGAGGCGATGACGAAATCGGTTGAGACGGTCAAGGAAAAGGCGCGTCAGGTGAAGGAATATGGCGTGGACGGTGTGAAGAACGACGTCGTCAGCTACACGCGGCAGAAGCCGCTGGCAGCGCTTTTGATTGCGGGGGCGGTGGGTGCCATCGCGGCGCTCCTGCTTCGACGCAAGTAAGAAACAGGGCTTCGCACACAGAGTCGCGGAGACTCAGAGGCACGGGGGACGGATTCGCGTTGAAGCAATCCAGAAGCCTCCGTTTCTCTGAGTCTTCGCGACTCTGTGTGCGTAGCTCCCCTCTGCCTCACACCTTCCGGAAACCCTCCGGCCGCTGGAACTGCCGCTCGATGTCGCGCACGGTGAATCGCAGGATCACCGGCCGCCCGTGTGGACAAGTCCACGGGTTCTCTGCGGCGAGCAGACCGTCGAGCAGCCACCGCATTTTCTCGTCCGACAACTTCATGTTGATCTTGATCGCCGCGCGGCACGAGAGCGACGCCGCGATCTCCTCGCGCACGGCGTCGAGCGAAGCCCGTCCCTGACTCGATCCCGCGGCGTCGAGGATCTCGAGCAGCAGGGCTCTCGCATCGCCCGGCGGCAGCTCGGCCGGTACGGCCGAGACCGCGACCGTCCGCCCCGACAACTCGAGCACGTCGAAGCCCGCGGCCTCGAGCTCGGGCCGCACGCGTTCGAACGCCGCAGATTGCGCCGGCGTCAGGTCGAGCGTTTCGGGCAGCAGCAGCGCCTGTCGCGCGGGCGGATTCGCCGTCGTCGAAGCCCTGAAGCGTTCGAAGAGAATTCGCTCGTGCGCGACGTGCTGGTCGATGAGCAGCAGCCCTTCCTCGTCGGTCGCCACGATGAAGCTGTCGCGGATCTGCCCGAGCGCGCGCAGTTGCCCGCGCAGCGCGCCCTCACGATGTTCGACATCACGTTCGCGGACGAGCGGCAGGCCGCGGTGAACGGCGCCGACAGGCTCGTCGCCTCCCGCCCGATCGTCTTCGACAACGCCACCCGTCTCCACGAACCGTGCCAATGCTTCCGTGGCGCTCACAGCCGGCACCGGCGGCCGGAAGTCGAGCTCCAGCGCGGGCTGCGAAGCCCGCGCCGGCGGCGGCGTGAGCCACGACGGCGCGGACGCCGGCATTGCGACCGATGCTGCAATGGGCGGCGCGACTTCGTCGAGCTCGCTACCGGCTGGTGTTTCTTCAGCTGCGTGACTTTGGACTGGCACGTTGTCCGGCGCCGGAAACGACGTCACCGGCATCCGCGCGCGCTCGAGCGCATCGCGGATCGCCGCAACGACCGTTGACCGCACGGAATGTTCGTCGCGGAAGCGCACTTCGGTCTTTGCCGGGTGGACGTTCACGTCGATCCGCTCCGGTGCGAGCTCTACGAACAGGACGACCGCGGGATACGTCCCCGACGGCATCATCGACCGGTACCCGTCGGAAATCGCGCGGCCGAGCGACTTGTCGCGGACGAATCGCCCGTTGACGAACAGGTACTGCGCGTCGCGCGACGTCCGCTGTTCCTGCGGGTTCGAGGCGAAGCCGCGCACGCGAATGCCCGAGGCTTCTGCATCGAGCTCGACGAGCCGGTCCACGGTCGCCGGACCGAGCAACTGGTACGCCCGCTCGCGCAGCGTTGCGACCGGCGTCGCCCGGATCGACTCGCGTCCGTTGCTGACGAGCGTGAACGCCACGCCGGGATTGGCCAGGGCATAGTGGGTGACGAGGTTCGTCACGTGAAACGACTCGGTCGCGTCGCTGCGCAGGAACTTCCGCCGCGCCGGCACATTGAAGAACAGGTCCCGAACCGAGATCTCCGTACCGACCGGCCACGCGACGTCCCGGACGTTGCCGAGCCGGCCGCCGGTGATGACGATCTGCGTGCCGGCGGCTTCGGTCGCCACGCGCGTCGTGAGCGTGAGCTTCGAGACCGAAGCGATCGAAGGCAGCGCCTCGCCACGAAATCCGAATGTGAGGATGTTCGAGAGGTCCTCGACGGTCTTGAGCTTGCTCGTCGCGTGGCGCTCGAACGAGAGGATCGCGTCGTCGCGCGTCATTCCCTCTCCGTCGTCCACAACGCGCACGAGACTGCGGCCGGCGGAGGCGATTTCGATGTCGATGCGGCGCGCCCCGGCGTCGAGGGCGTTCTCGACGAGCTCCTTGGCCACGGACGCCGGCCGCTCGACGACTTCGCCGGCGGCGATCGTGTTTGCGAGATGCTCGGGGAGGACGCGGACCTTCGACACGGGCGGATCTTAGCACAGCGATTTCTTGACACTTCGCGGAGGCGCAACGTAGGCTGTGGGGCTTTTTCGGCACGGCGGCGTCGCCAAGTGGTAAGGCAGAGGTCTGCAAAACCTCCACCATCGGTTCGAATCCGATCGCCGCCTTTGCGTCCACAGATTTGCACAGAAAAACACAGATCTGATCTGTGAATATCTGTGTCTATCTGTGGACGATTCTTTCCAGGACTGCGAAGGATCTGCGCCAGCGGGTGGTGAGGGCGATGGCTTCGCAGTCGACGTCGCGCGACAGGAGTTCAAGGACGATCCGGACGCTTGCGTGCATTGCGAGACGCGGGGCGACGAGCAACAGGAGCGGCGGCCTCGGGTCGAGCCCGATGCCGGGAAAGTAGCCTCGGCGGGCAATCTCGCCCCGCGCGTGGTGCCAGCGAACGCGACTCCAGTAGCTCAGGCCCTGAAGCGGCAACGCGCGATCCTCGGTCGCCTTCAGCTCGATGACGACGAGCCGGCCCCGTTTTGTCACGCACAGCATGTCGATGTAGCCGTCGGCTCCGCGCCGACGCGCGGGCACCTGTTCGTAGACTACGGACGGATCGATCGACGGATCCACGACGTCGAGTCTCGCACGCACGACGGCTGCGAGGTCGCGCTCCGGTGTCCGGCGCTTGCGCCTCGACCGTCTGCCGGTGCGTTCTGCCTTGAGCTCCGCCTTCGCCGGATTCGGCCAGAAAGCGCGGCCGCCAGGGACGAGCGCTCCCTGGTCGTACGGGCGCACGTCGGCGAGTGGCTCGGTCACGTCGATGAGCCGGACGCGGGCGTGCTGGGCGAGCCAGACGAGACGCTCGGCGACGATCCGTATGGCAGGCGCGGTAGACAGGACGAGCAGTTCGGCCACTGACCGTCTCGAGCGCTCGAGCCTCCGACGGGCTACGAGTCCGGCCGAAAGCGCGTCATCGACCATGCGCTCGCTCGCGTCGGGGCCGATGCCGATTACCGCGGCATGCCGGCCTCCGTGCGTTCGCACCGAACCCGAGAGCCGCTGACCGACGACACGGAGCGATCCGCATTCACCGCCGAAGCGCACTGCGAGCGTGCGTCCGGCGGCCTCCTCGAACCAGTCGCCGGCGTGCACCGCCGCCGGCTCACCGCCGATGCGCAGGGTCCGCGTGACGAGTCCGAATGCGCCGCGGACTTTCAGCCGGATGGTGCCGCGACGCTCGTCCCACGCGACGACGCGCCAGAGGCGCGAGCCGTCGGCAGTCCGGGCAAGCGCGCCGTCGTGAACCGGCACGACGTCGAAGCCCTCCGGGCCCAGGCCCGAAACACGCTCCAGCCCATCCCAGACGGCCCATCCGGATGCCGCGCGCACGGCGAGCGCCGCGCGCAGCTCCGCGACGTCTTCTGGCGTTCGTAGAATTTGCACGCCCCATAATCGAAAGACAGCCGAGAAGGTTGTCCACAGATCGACACAGATGAAAACAGATCTGATTTATCTGCGTGTATCTGTGGAAATCTGTGGACCTGTATCTGGTTCGCCCGATGGCCGTTCGACGTGCGCGACGCCGCGGGGGAAGAGCTCGTTCCAGCGGCTGTCGACGCGTTCGACGATGGCGGGGTCGGGGAAGAGCTCCTTCGGATAGGTCGGCTTCATCCGCGCGTCGAAGACGATCGGGGCCCGGTACGCCAGATGGTGGCGCCGGACGTCGTAAGACGCCGCGTGTATGTCGCCCGCCGGCTCGAAACGTGTGAACCACGCCCAGAGGAAATCCCCCTGCGACCTTGCGACCGAGGCGTCGTCGAGCAGCACGACGAGCTGCCAGTCCGCGAATGCCGGGTCCGCGGCAATCGCCTTCGCCTGATCGGGATCATCGGCGTAGGGAACGCCTGCAACCGCCAGGCAGCCCGGACAGAACACCTCGACGTCGCGAACGCCGCGCGAGGGCTCTCCGGTGAACGCTTCCGGCAGTTCGCGCACTGCGGGCCCCAGCCCGAGCATCACTCCCTTCGATCCGTGATTCATCTTCGGGCCGGTGTAGTCGAGCGTGTCGTGCGCGAGGTTCGAGAAAACGAACAGGTCGCGCCACCACTCGATCCGCTCGAGGACGTGCGCGAGCAGCCCACGGAAGTCAGTCAGCTCACGCGGCGTATCGACGAGCATCAGGAACTTCGTCAGCGAGAGCTGCCCTTCGCCGAGGATCCGGAACGCCGAGACCATTGCCTCGCGTGCATAGCGGTCCTTCACGACCGCCGCACCGAGCGAGTGGAATCCGGTCTCGCCGTAGCTCCACAAATCCGTGACGCTCGGCATCACGACCGGGAAGAGCGGCGACAGCAGCTTCTGCAGGTAGTCGCCGATGAAGAAGTCCTCCTGCCGCGGCTTGCCGACGACGGTCGCCGGATAGATTGCGTCGCGCCGGTGGTACACGGCGTCGGCACGGAAGACCGGGAACTCGTGCGCGAGCGAGTAGTAGCCGTAGTGATCGCCGAACGGGCCTTCCATACGCCGTTCGTGCGGCATCACGCGGCCCGTCACCGCGAACTCGCACTCGGCAATCAGGGGATGTACGTGCGCTGGCGGATTGGCCGGCACGCGCGGCAATCGCTCGCCGAGCAGCAGCGACGCGAGCATGAGCTCCGGCACGTTCTCGGGCAGCGGAGCGATGGCCGAGAGCATCAGCGCTGGCGGTCCGCCGATGAACAGCGTCATCGGCAACGGCTCGCCGCGCTCTTCCGCGAGATGGTGGTGGAAGCCGCCGCCCTTGCCGATCTGCCAGTGGATTCCCGTGGTCTGGTTGTCGTAGACGTGGATCCGGTACATCCCGAGGTTGTGCGAGCCGTTCTCGGGGTGCTCGGTGTAGACGAGCGGCAGCGTCACGAACGGGCCGCCGTCTTCCTGCCAGGTCGTGAGGATCGGGAGGCGGTCGAGCCGCGCGGGCCGGTCGACGGCCTCGGTTACGGGGCCGCGCGAGACCTTCTTGTGGCCGAGCTTCACGCCCTGCATGCCGATGTGCCGGAAGGACCAGAGCTTGCCGAGCGTCGGCGGCATGATCGTCTGGACCATCTTCACTACGTCCGCGACGAAGGCCTCGGGTCGCGGGCCGAATGCGAGCTCTATGCGGCGGGCGGATCCGAAGAGGTTCGTGACGACGGGGAAGTCGCCTGTCGTCGGTCTGGTGAAGAGAAGCGCGGGGCCGCCGCCGGCGATGACGCGGCGGTGGATCTCGGCGATCTCGAGCTTCGGATCGGCCGGGGCGGAGATCTCGACGAGCTCGCCCTCGCGGCGAAGGATCGCGAGGAAGTCCCGGAGGCTCCGGACGGGCTTGTGACTGCTCGATGGCATGAAGGTCCCTCTCGGTGCCGCGACCCGCCGAAGCCTACACGCCGATCGGCCGCAACTTCCAGCTGTCAGGGAGAAGGGCCACGGATCAGACGGATCTGACGGATGGAGACGGATCTGAACAATTCAGCTTTCAGATCCGCGAAAATCCGTCTGATCCGTCTGATCCGTGGCCCTTCTTCATTCCCTACTGCGGCTCGACGGCAATCTCGGAGATGCACGTATCCAGGTCGTCGCCGCCGAAGTACACCGCGTCAATCGTGATCCGGAAGCCAGTCACCGGCCCGCCGCCGACTTCGACGATCTGCTCGGTCTCGACGTCGGCAAACGACGCCGGGATCCGGCGACCGTCCGACAACACGATCGTCGCCTTCGCGATCCGGTTGTTCTTCGCCCAGATTGCCGAGTTCTTGAAAAACCCGGGACACACCTTGATGTACCGCAGGGCAGCCGGACTCGACATCTGCACGCTGATCGACTCGCCGAGACCCGGGCCGTCCCCACCCTCGACCCACGTCGTATCTCGTCGGCCGTCGACGGCCTTGTCTGCGGTATAGCTGTTGGCGCCTATCGGCGCGCGGACGCTCGACGCCGACGCCGACAGACGAATCTCCGTCGGGGGAGGCGGCGGAGGCGGCGGTTTCCCCTCGCCCTCGCCGCTGTTCGTCGTCTTAGGCAAGCCGCCGGAGTCGCCCCCCGTGCTGAGCGGCGGTGGCTTCGCACCCGGATCCGTCCCTCCGGTCCCCGACACCGGAGGCAGTACCGCGCCCCCGCCGAACCATCCCTTCTGCCATCCGATCACTCCGACCACCGCAGACGCGACGAGCACGACGAAGAGCACGCCCCCGATGATTCCGGCCACCAGCCCCAGTCCGCTGCCGGACGCTCGCGTTGGTTCCGGCGACGGGACGGTTCGAGGCACGGAATAGCCCTGGCCCGAGCTCTGCACGTTCAGCGTCGCGCCCATCCCCGGATCGTAAGACACGGTCGGCTCGTGCTCCGTGAACGGCACGGGTTTCGTCGCCGGCCGCGTTTCGGCATCCGCCGGTCTCGTCGGTGTGCCGCCCGCCGCGCCCGTCGGCACGCCGAGTCCGATCGGCGCCGAGGCCCCCATCGCATTCTTGAGCAGGTCTCCCGCCGCCTCACGCAACCAGACGCGCAGAGCGTGTGCGCTCGCTGGCCGGTCGTCGCGCTTGAGCGCGAGCGCCGCGTGTAGGAGCTCCGCGACGCGTCCGGGCACGGCGCGATTGAGGAACTCGACGGGCCGCAACGGATCCGGAGCACCGTTGACGAAGGCCTCCGCCCGCTGGAGCGCATCCGCCGGGAGCTGCCCGGTGACCAGGTGGTACACCGTCGCCGCGAGTGAATACAGATCCGAGCGCGCATCCGTTCCGAGGCCGCGGATCTGCTCGAGCGACGCATAGGCCGGGGTGTAGCCGACGACGCTGGCCGTCGACATCGTCGCCGAGCCCGCTTCAGTCAGGCCCTTGGCGAGGCCGAAATCGAGAAGGATGATCTTTCCGCGAGGCGTGAGCTTCAGGTTCTCGGGCTTGATGTCGCGGTGGATTACGGGCGGCTCGTGCGTGTGGAGGTAGTCGAGCAGGTCGAGCAGTTCGTCCATCCATACGAGCACGTTTGGCACGTCGAACGGACCACCGCGGGCGCGGAGCATGTGGCCGAGGTCCTCGCCCGGGATGAACTGCATGACCAGGAACTGGCCTTCGCCCTCGAAGAAGTAGTCGATGACGTGGGGCATCGACGCGTGCTGGAGCGAGTTGAGCAGCTTCGCTTCCCGCTCGAAGGCCTTGCCGAGCTGTTCGCCGGAAACGAGGGTCTGCTTGAGGGCGACCGTGCTGCCGAAGCGGCGGTCGGTCGCGAGGTAGACGGCGCCCATGCCGCCGCGGCCGAGCTGCCGGACGATCTCGTAGCGATCCTGGAGGACGGTGTGATCGGCGATGACGTCCATGCGGTTCTCCGACGGCAGAGTGCCACAGGAGAACCGAAGTCGCTACCGCCGGCCGATCCGTCTGTCCTCTGCGCCTTTGCGAGACCTTTGCGTCTTTGCGAGAAACTGACGTGAGGACGCGTTTCTCGCAAAGACGCCAAGGAGCCGCAAAGTCGCAAAGGTCGACGAGCAAGAAGGTGTAGGATCGCATCCGCAAACTCACCTAGCTGCCCCACGGAGGCCTCCGCTCATGGATGACGCACTCCTCGTCCACCGGCTGCAGTTCGCGTTCACGATCACCTACCATTACCTCTTCCCGCAGCTCACGATGGGGCTCGCGCCGCTCATCGTCATCTTCAAGAGCCTCTACCTCTGGAAGGGCGACGAGCGCTACAACATCGCCGCCCGCTTCTGGGCGAAGATCTTCGGCATCACGTTCCTCTTCGGCGTCATCACCGGCATCCCGATGGAGTTCCAGTTCGGCACGAACTGGGCCGCCTTCTCGAAGTACGCCGGCGGCGTCATCGGCCAGACCCTCGCGATGGAGGGAATGTTCGCGTTCTTCCTCGAGTCCGCTTTCCTCGGTCTTTTCCTCTACGGAGAGAATCGCCTCGGCAAGGTCGGCCACTGGCTCGCCGCGACGATGGTGTTCGTCGGTTCGTGGCTCTCGGGCTATTTCATCATTGCCACGGACGCGTGGATGCAGCATCCGGTCGGATACGTCGTACAGGCCGACGGCTCGGTGACCCTCCAGAGCTTCTGGGCGCTGCTGCTGAACCCGTGGGCGATCTACCAGTACATGCACAACATGGGCGGCGCGCTCGTGACCGGTTCGTTTGCCGTCGCGGCGCTCGGCGCGTACTACGTGCTGACGCGCGATCAGGTGGAGTACGGAAAGCTCTTCCTGCGGCTGGGCGTGACGGCGGCGTTCGTCGCGAGTTGTCTGCAGGCGTTTCCGACCGGCGATCTGCAGGCGAAGATGGTCGCCCAGCACCAGCCCATCACGCTTGCGGCGATGGAGGGACTCTTCGAGACGCGCGAGGGTGCGCCGATGGTTCTGATCGGGCAGCCGAACGTGGCCGAGCAGCGGCTCGACAATCCGATCGAGGTCCCCGGAGTCCTCAGCTTCATGACCTACAAGCGCTGGAACGCCCAGGTGAAGGGTCTCAACGAGTTCCCGCGCGACCAGTGGCCCGACAACATTGCGCTGCTCTACTACAGCTACCACATCATGGTCGGGCTCGGGACGATGTTCATCGCGGTGGGCTTCGCCGGCGTCTTCCTGATGTGGCGGCGGCGGCTCTTCGACGCGAGGTGGCTGCTCTGGATCTTCATGCTGGCGTTCCCGTTCCCGTTCATCGCGAACACGGCCGGGTGGATGACGGCCGAGATCGGCCGGCAGCCGTGGCTCGTCTACGGGCTGATGCGGACGGCCCACGGTGCGTCGCCGATGGTCTCGGCGGGCAACGGGATGTTCACGCTGCTCGGATTCGCGGGGATGTACACGCTGCTGTCGATGCTCTTCCTCTTCCTGATGTGGCGCGAGATCGAGCACGGCCCGGCCTTCCTGAGCGGGCAAGGCCATCACGACGACGAAGAGTCCATACAGCCGAGCTAGGGAGGCCAAGACATGGAAACGCTGTGGTTCGTACTTGTTGCCTTCATGCTGACGGCCTACGTCGTGCTCGACGGATTCGATCTCGGGACGGGCGCGGTGCACTTCCTCGTCGGGAAGACCGAGAAGGAGCGAGCATTGGCCCTTCGTGCCATCGGGCCGGTCTGGGACGGCAACGAGGTCTGGCTGCTCGCGGCCGGCGGAGCGCTCTATTTCGCATTCCCGGCGCTCTACGCGTCGAGCTTCTCGGGGTTCTACCTGCCGCTGACGATGGTGCTGTGGCTGCTGATGCTGCGCGCGCTCGGGGTGGAGTTGCGCGGCCACGTCGACAACCCGATGTGGCGCTCGATGTGGGACTTCGTGTTTTCGGGAGCGAGCGTGCTGCTCGCGATCTTCTTCGGCGCGGCGCTCGGAAACGTCGTGCGCGGGGTGCCGCTGCGCTCCGACGGATACTTCTTCGTGCCGCTGTGGACGGATTGGCAGCCGGGGCCGTCGCCTGGCGTGCTCGACTGGTACACGGTGCTGACGGGCGTGATGGCGCTCGTGGTGCTTGGGACGCATGGCGCGAACTACGTGGCGTTGAAGACCGAGGGCGACGTGAACGCGCGGGCGCGGCGGGTCGGGCTATACGGCGCGTGGGCCATCGTAGCGCTGACGGCCGTGAGCCTTGCGGCGACGCTGTACGTGCGGCCGGGCATTCTGGCGAACTTCGGCGCGCGTCCGTGGGGAGTCGTGCTGCCGGGACTCGTGGCGGTAGCGCTCGCGGCGATGTTGTGGAGCCGGACGGTGCGGATTGACGACCTGGCGGCGTTTCTGGGGTCGGCGTGCTTCATCGTGGCGATGCTGGGAGGAGCGGCGTTCGCGCTCTATCCGACGCTGCTGCCGTCGTCGACCGACCCGGCGCTCTCACTGACGATCCACAACGTGGCGGCGGCGCCCTACGGGCTCGGTGTAGGGATCGTGTGGTGGACGATCGGGTTCGTGCTCGCGGTGGGGTACTTCACGTATCTCTACCGGTCGTTCAGGGGGAAGGTGAGTCTCGAGGGCGAAGGGTACTGACGAGAGTCAGACCATTCTCCTTTGCGCCTTGGCGCCTTTGCGCCTTTGCGAGACCTTGGCGTCTTTGCGAGAAACCTGCTCGCAAACCGAGTTTCCCGCAAAGACGCCAAGGTCTCGCAAAGACGCAAAGGTCTCGCAAAGACGATGGGACGCAGAGTCTTCGTATCGCGTGCCCGGAAAACTCGCTCCGTGGTATAGAAGGAAGCCATGCCTAAGATGCGTGCAGTCCAGGTAGCTCACCCGAATGGACCACTCGAGCTCGTAGAGCGCGACATTCCTGAGCCCGGCCCCGGAGCGGTCCGGATACGGGTCGAAGCGTGTGGCATCTGCCACAGCGACTCCTTCACGGTCGCGGGAGCGTTCCCCGGCATTTCGTACCCGCGCGTCCCGGGCCACGAAGTCGCGGGCGTCCTCGACGCCGTCGGCGACGGCGTCGTCGGGTGGACGGCCGGCCAACGGGTCGCGGTCGGCTGGCACGGGGGGCACTGCGGCTACTGCGATTCCTGCCGTCGCGGCGACTTCGTGACGTGCCAGGTTTCTGCCCAGATCCCCGGGATCTCGTACGATGGGGGCTACGCCGACTACATGGTCGCTCCGGCCGGTGCGCTCGCGCGGATTCCCGATGAACTCTCGGCGGTCGAGGCCGGGCCGCTCATGTGCGCGGGGATCACGACCTTCAACGCGCTGCGCAACAGTGGAGCGCGACCCGGCGACGTCGTGGCCATCCTCGGGATCGGCGGGCTCGGCCATCTGGGTGTTCAGTACGCGGCGAAGATGGGATTCAGGACGGTGGCCATCGCGCGAGGCCCCGACAAGGAGTCGTTGGCGCGAGAGCTCGGGGCGGCGCACTACATCGACAGTCGCGCGCAGGATCCCGCGGAGGAGCTCGTGAAGCTCGGCGGAGCCCGTGTGGTGTTGGCGACGGTGACGAACGGAAAGGCGATGAGCGCGGTCCTCGGCGGCCTTGGCGTCAACGGGAAGCTGCTGATGGTTGGAGCCGCCGACCCGTTCGAGATCTCGCCGATGATGCTGCTCGGCGGTCGCCGCACGATCCAGGGTTGGCCGTCCGGGTCGGCGATCGATTCGCAGGACACGATGTCGTTCAGCGTGCTCTCCGGAGTGCGATCCGTGAACGAGGTCTTCCCGCTCGAACGCGCCGCCGAGGCCTACGCGCGCATGATGTCGGGCGAGGCCCGCTTCCGCGCCGTCCTGACCATGGAGCGCTAGAACGAGCGTCTCGTCCGTGCCCCTGCGCCTTTGCGAGTCCGTCGCGTCTTTGCGAGCAACTCTTCGAGCATCGGGAGAGTTACTCGCAGAGGCGCAGTCGTTCGCGACGCCATACCATTCCAGGGAAATCGGAGGCGGCTGCCTGTATCTGATATACCGATACCATGAATTCTCAGACCATCGAGAGGAGGCTCGGCGATGGCCTTCCGACGTAACGCTGCGGCGGTGCTTCCGGAGCGCGGCGACCTGACGTCGTCGATGATCGGGATCGGGATGCTCTTCGGTGGCGAGCCGCTCGCGTCGCCAAACATCGAGGACACGCTGCTCGCGGCGTCGATCGAGGGGATGGATCGCGGAGACCTGCGCGTGCTCTCGGTGCTGACGACGTGGTTCGGCGTGCACGCGGAGTACGTGAACGCGGACCGGCTGACGCGGATCGCCGCCGACCGGTCGCCTCGCGTCCGGGCGTACTGGTCGAGCATGTCCCGAACCCGTCCGAGCGACCGGCGATTTCGCCGGCTCGCAGCCGGATACGAAGGCTCTCGGCTAGACCTGCTCACAGTCGGAACCCAGACACAGATCCTGCGGCGCGGCGAGGACGCTCGCTTCTTGGGCAGTCCCATCGCCGTCCCAGCCGGAACGCTGCGCGATCGCGTCGCCGACGTGATGACGCCCGCGGAACTTGCGGCCCGCCATCGAGCCTACTACTGGCGCGTGGTCATCGGCCCTTCGTATCGCGCCGATGTCTGGGCTGCAATGGAAGCCGACTCGATGGCAAAGCCCGCCGACCTTGCTCGACGGACCTTCGCATCATTCGCCACGGCGTGGGAGGTTCGGCGAGACTATCTGATCGTCGCAGGCATTCGCACTGCCACCCCTTGAAGCCCTCCCGTCAATCCTCCCCGAATCCTGCAAATCCTGTCCAATCTAAGCCGCAGCCCATTCAGCCGACAGCGCCTCGGCCTGTTCGAGGACGAGACGTGTGGCTTTCTCTTGCATGTCGGGCGGGTAGCCGTACTTCCGCAGGATCCGCCGGACGGTGACCCGGATCTTCGCCCGAACGTCCTCGCGCATCGTCCAGTCGATCGTCACGCTCGACCGGACCTTCTCGACGAGCTCGCGCGCGATCGTCCGGAGCGCGTCGTCCCCAAGAACCTTCACGGCGCTGTCGTTCGTCTCGAGCGCGTCGTAGAACGCCTTCTCGTCCTCGGTCAGCCCGAGCTCCTCGCCCTTCTTCGCCGACTCGCGCAGCTCGCGTGCGATGTCGATGAGCTCCTCGATGACCTGGGCCGCCTCGACGGCGCGGTTCTGGTACTTGCGGATCGCCTTCTCGAGCA
>CAZQBW010000062.1:0-22539 GCA_964591515.1 uncultured Clostridia bacterium | reverse complement strand
GGTTCTTCGCCTGACCGGTCCGGAGACCGGCCGTACCGCCTGTCGAAGAGCTCCGCCGATTTGTAGGTGCAGGTCGCGAGCGCCCGTGCAAGTGCGAGACCGGACCCCGGATCGGACGTCGACTGCGCGATGCGGATTGCGTTGCGCTGGATGTGATTGAGCGCGAGACCGAGCGCCGAGAGCGGAGCGGCGCCGATCGCGACGACTGCATCCACGCGGTCCGGGTCGTCCGTCGCCCACTGGAGAGCCTGCATGCCGCCGATCGAGGCACCTATGATGGCGCGGAACCTCGAGATGCCCAGGTGATCCGCCAGGCGACGCTGCGCCCGGACGATGTCGCGGATCGTGACGACGGGGAAGCGCTCGGCGTAGGGCACGCCGAGGTCCGGATCGACCGACGTTGGACCTGTAGAGCCGTAGCACGAACCGATGATGTTCGAGCAGAGGACGGCAACCTTCGAGAGGTCGAGCGGCCGGTCGGCGCCGAAGAGGCCGGGCCACCAGTCTCCGGCTCGAGCACTACCTGAGAGTGCGTGGCAGACGAGAACGGCGTCTGTCGCGAGGCGGTCCGGATCGCCGTAGACGGCGTAGTGAATCGTCGGTCGCGCGAGCGTACCGCCGCCCTCGAGCGGCAGGTATTCGCCCGGTGGAAACGTGAACTCGGTCTCGAGGGTTGGCTCGAGTCGTAGATTCGGCGTGGCGGCGGTCATTGTGAGCTCCCGGATGTTGGACTTTCTCCCTTTGCGTCTTTGCGTCCCCCTTGGCGTCTTTGCGAGAAACTGTCTGGCGGACGGTTTTCTCGCAAAGACGCAAAGGACTCGCAAAGGCGCAAAGGATCGACTAGTTCGCCGCCAGTGCGGTCTCCCGCGGCTCGGTCACCAGCGCCAGCGCCCGATCGAGATCCGCGAGGATGTCCCGGATGTCCTCGATGCCGACCGACAACCGGATGAGCTCGTCGGTGACTCCCGTCGCCGCACGCTCTTCGGCCGTCAACTGCTGGTGCGTCGTCGACGCCGGATGGATCACCAGCGACTTTGCATCGCCGATGTTCGCCAGCAGGCTGAAGAGCTTCAGCGAGTCGATGAACGCCTTCCCGGCCTCGTAGCCGCCGCGAATGCCGAACGCCACGAGCGCGCCCGCACCCGCCGGCAGGTACTTTCCGGCGAGCTCCGCATTCGGGCTTCCAGCGAGGCCCGGATAGCGAACCCACTCCACTCCGGGGTGCTCCCTGAGGAAATGCGCGACCGCGAGTGCGTTCTCGGAATGCCGCTGCATGCGAAGGTGCAGCGTCTCGGCCCCCTGCAGCAGCAGGAACGCATTGAACGGCGCGAGGCACGCGCCAGTGTCGCGCAGTCCCTGAACCCGCGCCTTCAGGATGAACGCCAGGTTGCCGAACGCCTCGGTGTAGGAAACTCCGTGATAGCTCGGATCGGGCTCGACGAAGTCCGGGAAGCGACCCGACGCGGCCCAGTCGAACCGCCCGGCATCGATGATCAAGCCGCCTATCGACGTGCCGTGGCCGCCGATGAACTTAGTAGCGGACTCGATGACGATGTCGGCGCCCCATTCGATCGGCCGGCAGAGCGCGGGCGACGCCGTCGTGTTGTCGATGATGAGCGGCAGCCCGTGCTCGTGTGCGAGCGCGGCGAGTCCCTCGATGTCGAGCACGTCGAGCTTCGGATTTCCCACCGTTTCGCTGTAGATAGCGCGCGTTCGATCGTTGATGAGCGCGCGGATTCCGTCGAAGTCGGCCGCATCGGCGAAACGCACCGTGATGCCGTAGCGCGGTAGCGTGTGGTGGAACAGGTTGTAGGTGCCGCCGTAGAGCGACGTCGTCGAGATGATCTCGTCGCCGGCGCGAGCGAGTGTGAGAATCGCAAGAGTCTCGGCGGCCTGTCCGGAGGCGGTCGCAAGAGCGGCGGCGCCGCCTTCGAGACTGGCGATGCGCTTCTCGAGGACGTCCGTCGTTGGATTCATGATCCGCGTGTAGATGTTGCCGAATTCCTTCAGCGCGAAGAGTCGCGCCGCGTGGTCGGCATCATCGAAGACGTACGAGGTCGTCTGGTAGATCGGGACGGCGCGGGCGTTCGTCGCAGGGTCAGGCGATTGCCCGCCGTGCACGGCCAGCGTGCCGAGGTGATAGGTCGGTGTATCGGAATCGGAATCGTGCGCCATCGCGGCCTCCTGAGTTGGTCGCGTGGCGATTCATGGTGGGCAGACGGGTCCGGAAGAGCGGGCGGGGAATTGAAAAAACCCCGCGCCGAAGAGCGCAGGGTTTCTGAATATCTCAGATTCCGAACGGCTCTTTAGCAGTTTTTAACGTGGAGCAAGTTGCCCTAAATCGCCACGATGAAATTATCAACGCGGCGAAGGAGACCACGGGGTGGCGGAGGGTGTCAAGAAAATTCTGCTTCGCGTCTTTGCGAGTCCTTTGCTTCTTTGCGAGAACCTGTCTCGAGTAGAGGTTTCTCGCAAAGACGCAAAGGACTCGCAAAGACGCAAAGAAGAACGGACGGAAAGCCGGCCTCTGCCTCGTGCCAGAGCTTGCCTTTGCCATGGGCTCACTGTTTGAGTTGTCTGACCGTGAAGCGCGCACTCCAACAGGCGATGGTGTTGCTGGTTCTGGCGGGCGCGATGACCGTGCCGATGCGAGCGGGTCAACCATCGAACACTCGCGTCTGGATTGCGCCGGCTGGCGTAAGGCTCGAGGCGCGAGAGGATTCGGTCTGGCTAGTTGTCGACGGGCACCCCGATCGGTCGCTACTGAAGATGCGAGGGCGCATCGTCGACCTCTCGGTCTCCTCCGGTCGGCGCCCGCTCGTTGCAATCGCTGTTGCCGGTGGCGCGACCAGGGCCGTCATCGTCGCGCGATTCACACCGGCGTCAGGACGGACTCGTGCGTTGCTCCGCATCCTCGGCGGGGGCGTCGAGCCCCATCGTCGTCCGTGGAGAGTCTCCTGGGGCGACGTCGACAACGACGGCCGCGAGGAACTGCTCGTCGGCGTCATTGGCCGGGCTCGCTTCGATCCGACCGAGCGCAAGCGCCCCTTCGTCTATTCGTGGGACGGACGCCGCCTCGTACCGAAGTGGCTCGGTTCCAGACTGTCCCGTCCTTTTGAGGATGTGCTCCTCGGCAACGCCGACAATGCGGGTGCGTCCGATCTCGTCGCCCTCGAATCGACGCGCGACGGAGGGCTCGAGGTCGCGATTTATGCGTGGAAGGGCTTCGGCTTCGAGCGACGTTTCACGAGTTCGCGCATCACAGCACCGGCAACCCTTGGACGGTCCCGCGACGGCCGTATACTCCTCGACATCGACGGTCAATCGTCGTTCATCGCCGCTGACGGCATCCGCGTCCTGATCACCCCAATGGAGTCCCCATGAAACGCTTCCTCGTCATCCTCACGATAGTTCTTCCGTTCCTCGCTCTTCCTGCCCGGAACCTCGCGTCGCCGTCGCCGTTCCCGTCCGGCGTCACCCCGGGACAGTTCGCGTCCAAGCCCTACGTTTCGCCGCGCGTCGTTGCGCGCGCCAAGCCGATGCCGATCCGCCAGGGGCTCACGAACGTCTCGAACATGGCTCAAATGGCGCGGATCTTCCGTTTCACGCCCGAACAACGCCTTCTGATTGCGAAGAACGGATTCGTCGTCACCCCCGGCAAGGAGGAGCAGCTCTTCTACGTCTACGAGAACAACGACTACCTCGTCATTCCGAGCTTCGTTTCGACCGACACCGTTCTGCAGGTCTACCACGTGTTCTACGACTTCACGCTCCGGAAGGTCGAACAGACGAAACTGGTGCCCGAACTGGCCTCGATGGCAAAGGGCCTCGTCGAAGCATCGGCGCGCGACCTTCGCGAAGCGGGGGCTCCGTTCGTTCGGGATGCCGCGAAGCGGAATCTCGCATTCGCTGTCGTTACCCATCGGCTCATCGATCCGACGGCCTCGATTCCGGCCGAAGTTGCCGATCTCGTCAGTGCGGAGCTCAAGCTGATCGATGCCCATCAAGGACGAGCTGAGTCGCCGATCTTTGCCGGTACCGACATCAATATCGACTACTCGCAGTTCGTGCCGCGAGGCCACTACACCCGCACCGAAGAGCTGAAGCGTTACTTTCACGCGATGATGTGGCTCGGGCTCATGCCGTTTCCGCTCGAGAATGCAATGACCAAAGCGGCGGATCGCATGTCGACGGCGCAGGCGCTGCTGCTGACCGCGGCGCTCTACGAGAAGCGGGCCGACGGCGCGCCGCTGATTGCCTCCTGGGACAAGATCTATGCGCCGACGGCGTTCTACGTTGGCGCGGCTGATGACCTGACGCCCGTTGAATACCAGGAGCTTGCCGGTCGCGTGCTAGGCGGCGCTGGAGTCTCGGCGTCTTCGCTCTCGGAAGACTCGGTCGACCGATTTGCCGCGGCGGCAAGAAAGGAATTCCGTGCTCCCGGTGTTGCGGCATCGATCGGCGACATCATTGGCGGGACCGTCCAGGAACGGCAATTCCGGTTGATGGGCCAGCGGTTCATCGTCGATTCACGAATCTTCCAGGAGCTGACGTATCCGAAGGTCGGATCATCGGACAACCGTCGGCTCATGCCCTCCTCTCTCGACGTCATGGCTGCGTTCGGCTCGAAGCGCGCTGCCGCTCTTCAACTCGCGAATCACGCGTCTAGCGGCTTCGACAACTATGGAAGTCAGCTTGCGAAGATGACTGCCGAGATTGAGGGCGTCGACCAGGCGACGTGGACTTCGAATCTCTACTGGGCGTGGCTCTGGACGCTCCGGTCGCTGCTCGAGCCGGCCGGCGAGGGATACCCGGCATTCATGCGGACGCAGGCGTGGACGGACAAGAGTCTGAGCACGGCCCTCGGAAGCTGGGCCGAGCTCAAGCACGACACGGTGCTGTACGGAAAACAGTCCGGCGCCGAATGCGGCGGCGGCGACGAACCGCCGATCGTCCGAGGCTACGTTGAACCTAACGTGGAGTGTTACGCGCGGCTGCAGTATCTGACGACGATGTCCCGGCAGGGGCTTCGCGAGCGAACGCTCATCGAGGAAGGCGATGCCGTCGACTCGGCCTTCCAGGAGTTCGAGGATCTTCTCGGGTTCCTGCGCCGGGTGTCCGAAAAGCAGCTGCGAAACGAAGCTTTGACGCGACAGGAGTACGACCAGATCCGATACATCGGTGGGCAGATCGAGCGCCTGACGCTGTCCGTGATCGACGAGAATCTGTCGGGCTGGTTCGAGATCGAGTCCGAGACCGACAAGAACATGGCGGTCATCGCGGACGTCCACACCGGCGGTGCGGAGGCCCTCCAGGTTGGCGTGGGACACGCCGACACGATCTGGGTCGCCGCGCCTATCGAGGGCAGGCTGATTCTCTGCCGCGGTGCCGTGTTTTCGTTCTATGAATTCGCGCATCCGGTCTCGGATCGACTCACCGACGAAGCCTGGCAGGGAATGCTCAAGCGCAGGCCGGCGCCAGCTCGGCCGGCGTGGGTTCGCGGGTTCATGAGCACAGCACCGGCTGGGGCCGTGAAGGCGTCGGAAGTGGCCGTCTACAGCTCGGGATGCTGACGTCGTGACATGGACAAGACGATGGATTCAGCGACGAAGCCGGTCACGGGACGGGCTTCGTCGCGGAGCCTCGGTAGTTCTTGCCCTTGCGATCGCGGGGTGTCTCAGCGCACTGGCGGGACCGTCGGCCGTCGATCGTAGGACCGCCGATGAATCGACGGTTGTCGTCGCAATCGTCGGCGACATTCTGCTGGATCGAGGCGTGAGGGCTTCCCTGGAGCGTCGATCGCTCGACGAGTTGCTCTCGGATGTCGCTCCGTCTCTTCGCGAGGCCGACCTCGCCGTCGGCAACCTCGAGTGCCCGCTGACGACTCGCGGACTCAGATCTGCGAAGCCATTCTCTTTTCGTGGAGACCCGGGTCACGCGACTTCGCTGGCCAGTGCGGGCTTCGACGCGTTGTCGCTCGCCAACAACCACTCGCTCGACTACGGCCGAGTCGCGCTGTCTGACACGATCGCGTCGCTCGAGAGCGCCGGGATCGCCGCGATCGGGGCCGGACCTTCGCGCGCCAGTGCGATGCGCGCCCGAGTGATCGAGCGCGGGGGCCTTCGCATCGCTCTGCTCGGATATTGCGCGATGTTCGTCGAGGCTACGACGCCGCGAGCGGATGCGGTCACGATCTCGGAGTACGACCTCGAAGAGTTTCTGCGGGAAATCAGGGCCGCCAGGTCCGTGAGCGACGTCGTCATCGTTCTGCCGCATTGGGGGCGCGAGTGGTCGGCCGTGCCGAACGACACGCAGCGGGGTCTTGCCGAGCAATTCATCGAGGCCGGGGCGACGATCGTGGCCGGTGCGCACCCGCACGTTCTTCAACCGGTCGAGCGGCGAGGGTCTAGCCTGATTGCGTGGTCGCTCGGGAACTTCGTGTTCGATCAGCGTGGCGACGGAGCAGATTCCTGCGTATTGCGGGTGACAGTCGGGAAGGGTGGGGTTCGCAGCTACGACGTCGTGCCGGTCGTGATCCGCGACAGTGCTCCGATGCGGGTCAGCGGGGTTGAGGCAGAACGGGTACTGGCGAGGCTGGATCATCGGCGTCCCTGAATTCGATATCAGCTGAATTGAATCACTCTGCGGCCCTGCGTCTGTTCTCGGCGTCTCTGCGAGAATCTCTTCTCGAGCCGAAAGAGTTTCTCGCAGAGACGCAGAGCGCAGACGCGGAGCCGCAGAGTCGGAATGCTGGCTCTTTCACCCTCCAGCTGGGCCTTCAATCGCAACCAATCGCCAATTCCCCCGTATACTGACCCCATGTCGTCGTCTGTTCGATTGAGTTCGTCCCCTCCATGGAAGCCGGTCACGTTGGCGCTCCTGGTAGTGTCGCTAATGGTCTCGGCCTGCAAGAGCGACTACCCGGCAAGCTCGGCGTCAGCGGTCGGAGGCGAAGCGAAGACCGTTCAGCTCATCCCGGTCCGCGAACAGTTCCTCGACCGGACGGTCGTTGCCAACGGGACTCTCGCCGTGGACCAGGAAGCCTCGATGGCCTTCAAGGTCGCCGGGAAACTGGCATCGGTCAATGTCGACCTGGGAAGCATTGTCCGGAAGGGCGGAGTCGTAGCCCAACTCGATACCACGGACTTCGACCTGCGAATTCAGCAGTCCGAAGCTGCGCTGCAGCAGGCCCGGGTCAGGCTCGGCCTCGAGCCCACGGGCGCTTCGGACTCGATCGATCCCGCGACGACGGGCGTCGTCCGGCAGGCCAAGGCCGTCTGGGACGAGGCCAAGTCGGCGCTCGATCGCGCAAGGCAACTGCAGAAGAGCGGAGTGATTGCACGATCCGAGCTCGACAGCGTCGAATCGCAGTATCGCGTCGCCGACGCCCGCTATCAGGACGCCCTCGAGGAGGTTCGAAACCGCCAGGCCGTGCTTCTGCAACGCCGGTCCGAGCTGGCGTTCGCCAAGCAGCAGCGCGAGGACGCAGTCCTGCGGGCGCCATTCGATGGAGCAATTGCCGAGCGCGTGGCGATTTCGGGCGAGTATCTTGCGGCCGGAGCGCCGGTCGCGAAGCTCGTGAAACTCTCGCCGTTGAGAATGCGCGCCGAGGTACCGGAGCGCGAGGCGGCCGGCGTCAAGGTGGGCCAGTCCGTCATCGTCCGGACCGAAGGCGATTCAGGAGAGGCTCGCGGGACGGTTGCGCGAGTCAGCCCGGTGATCGCCGAGGCGAATCGCGTCCTCGTCGTCGAAGTCGAAGTGGACAACTCGGCTGGACGACTCAAGCCCGGGCGGTTCGCGCGCGCCGAGATCTCGACCGGCGGTGGCGGGACCGCGCTGCTCGTTCCCGAGGCAGCCGTCGTTTCATTCGCCGGAATTCGAAAGGTGTATGCCGTTCGTGACGGAAAGGCCATCGAGCGCACCATCGTGACGGGACGCACGTCCGAGGGGCTCGTCGAGGTGACCGATGGGTTGAAGGCCGGGGACGAGATCGTCGCCGATCCGACTGGCCTTGTCGTGGGACAGGCCGTGGCGGCCGGGTAGCAAGGAGCATTAGTGCAGAAGCTCGCCGAAATCTGCATCGAGCGCCCGGTTTTCGCGGCGATGATCATCCTCTCGATGGTCGTCGTCGGCGCGTCGTCGTACTTCAAGCTGGGTGTCGATCGCTTTCCGTCGGTCGATCTTCCGACGGTGGGCGTCCGAACGACGCTCCCGGGGGCTTCGCCTGAAGAGACGGAATCGCTCGTTTCGCAGCGAATCGAGGAGGTCGTCAACACCGTCGAGGGAATCACGGAGCTGCGATCGATCTCGGGGCAGGGAACGTCGCTCGTCCTGGCGACTTTCGATCTGAACAGGGACGTGGATGTCGCAGCGCAGGACGTGCGCGACCGTGTGTCTGGCGTCGTCCGTGATCTCCCCGAAGACGTGCTGCCACCGACGATCTTCAAGTTCGACAACGATTCGCAGCCCGTCGTCACCATCGCGGTCTCAGCCGATCGGGAGATGCGCGAGCTGACGGAACTGGCAGACAAGCGGTTGCGAGTCGTTCTCGAGCGCGCACCGGGCGTAGGCGAAGTCCGAATCGTCGGCGGAGTCGAACGGGCGATCAGCATTGGTGTCGATGCCGACCGGCTCGCTGCGTACAAGTTGCCAATCACGGTCGTTCGGGATGCACTCCGTGCGCAGAATGCCGATGTTCCCGGCGGCAACGTCGACAGCGGTGCCCGTGAGATGCCGATCCGGACCATGGGTCGGATCGACGATCCGGCCGCCTTCGAGAACCTCGTCATCGCGACTGTCGACGGCGCGCCGGTACGCATTCGTGACATTGGAACGGCAGAGGACGGAACGAAGGAGGTTCGGTCCTTCGCGCGTCTCGACGGCAAGCCGACGGTTACGCTCGAAGTCCGACGTCAGTCCGGCGCCAACACGGTTGCAGTCATCGACGGTGTAAAGAAAGCACTGGCCACGGCGACGTCGCAGGTGCCCCCGGACGTGCGCATCGAGGTCATCCAGGATCAGTCGCGCTACATCGACTCGGCGCTGCACGAGATCAACACCCACCTGATAATGGGCTCGATCCTCGCGTGCCTCGTCGTGTTTGCATTCATGCGATCGTGGCGCTCGGTGCTGATTGCCGGCGTGGCCATTCCGGCATCGGTGGTCTCGACCTTCGGGATGATGGCGGCGCTCGATTTCACGCTAAACAGCGTGACGATGCTCGCCCTGGTGCTCATGGTCGGAGTCGTCATCGACGATGCCATCGTCGTGCTCGAGAACATATTCCGGTTTGTCGAGGAGAAGAAACTGCCGGCCCGCATCGCGGCGCGTGAGGCGACACGCGACATCGGACTCGCGGTGCTGGCGACGACCTTTTCGCTCGTCGTGATCTTTGTCCCGGTGTCGTTCATGTCGTCGATCTCGGGTCGCTTCCTCTACCAGTTCGGCATCACGGCGGCGGTTGCGATCCTCGTCTCGCTGATCGTCTCGTTCACGCTCACACCGATGATGTCGTCGAGGCTGTTTGCATCCGGCCACGAGTCGAAGAGCGGAGAGCATTCGCGCGAGGGCTTCTACGGCTACATCGATCGCTCGTATACGTGGTTGCTCGGGCACGCGATAGCTCACCGCTGGGTCGTAGTCGTGATCGCCGTATCGGTGATGCTCTCGGCGATTCCGCTTTATGGCAGCGTCAGGCAGGAGTACGCGCCGTCGAATGTCGACGAAGGCGAGTTCAATATCGGGATCACGGGTCCGGAGGGCACGAGCGTCGCCGCCATGAACGAGGCGATGCTGGCTGTCGAAGAGGAAGTCCGGCGAGTGCCAGGCGTGCGACTCATGCTGACGTCGGTCGGCGGAGGATTCCTCGGAGGCGTGAACTCGGGAGGAATCTACGTCCGGATCGCTCCGCACGAGGAGCGCGTCCTCTCGTTCACGAAGCTCTGGAATGCAACGAAGGCCGGGAATCCGCTCGATGCCTTCAAGGGGAACTACAGTCAGCGCGACGTCACGACCGAAGTGCGCAAGCGCCTCAGGAAGTTCACGCATCTGCGAGCGTCAGTTCGAAACGTGACGTCTTTCAATTTCGGCGGCGGTCCGTGGGACATCGACTTCGTGCTTCGAGGACCCGACATCGTGCAGCTGGCGGCTTATGCGGACCAACTGCGGACGAAGGTCGTCGGAAGGCCGGGCGAGGAGCCCGAGGTTCCCGGCATTGCCGACGCGGATACGACACTGAAACTCGACAAGCCAGAGTTGCGGGTGACCATCGATCGCGAGCGGGCGGCGGATCTGGGCGTACGCACGTCCGACATCGCGACGGCGCTTCGCGTGCTCGTTGGCGGCGACGATCGGGTGACACGGTACCGTGACGAAGCGGTTAACGACGACTACGACGTCGAGCTTCGGCTCGTGCGCGGAGATCGCGGTGACGCCGAGTCCATCTCTCGCCTGACTGTCCCATCGAGCAAGGGCGGACTGGTGCAGCTCTCGAATCTGGTCCAGTTCGAACGAGCGACGGCACCTTCGCGCATCGACAGGCTCGACCGGCAGCGCCAGGTATCCCTGCGCGGTTCGGTCGGGCCCGGTTACGCCCTCGCCGATCGACTCGATGCGCTTCGCGATGCGGCGAGGTCGCTGAACATGCCCGAAACCTACTCGTTCACGGTTTCCGGAAAGGGCCGCGAGCTCGAACGGACCTTCAAGGAGTTCCTCTTCGCCTTCGCGCTGTCGGTCGCCTTCATGTACATGATTCTCGCGTCACAATTCGAGAGTCTGGTGCATCCGATCACCATTCTCCTGTCGATTCCGCTGTCGATTCCGTTCGCGCTGTTCGGCCAGTGGCTGATGTCGGACACGCTGAACCTCTATTCGGCGCTGGGAATTCTCGTGCTGTTCGGCGTGGTGAAGAAGAACTCGATCCTTCAGATCGATCACATGAACACGCTCAGACGAAAGGGGATGGAGCGATTGCCGGCCATCATGCAGGGCAATCGGGACCGTCTGAGGCCGATCCTGATGACGACGCTGACGCTTGTTGCGGGCATGCTGCCACTGGCCCTCGGGACCGGCCCCGGGGCGGAGGAGCGGCGTTCGGTCGCCATTGTGGTCATCGCGGGCCAGTCGCTCTCGCTGCTTCTGACACTTATCGTGACTCCCGTGGCCTATTCGCTGTTCGACGACATCCATCCACTCGCCTGGGGACGAAAGATGACTGGCCGGCTCGAGCCGATTACCGAAGTCAGCACGCCTTTTTCGCCTCCAACAGAGCCTGCAGTCGAATCGGTCGATTCCGAGGTAGAAAAAATTCTCCGAAGCTGAAACCAAATCGCTCAAATCGACGAATTGTCACTATAGGTGATGGCGAGGTAGCCGTTACCGCCGGCAGGGCTTGTCTGCCGGAAATTTGGCAACGATCGAGGAGAGCTGGAATGAAACTGGGAATCGCGTTGGTGGCGGTGGTGATGCTTGCGCCGGGTGTGGCCCTGGCCGGTGGGAAGACCTGTGGTGCGAAGGCGGCCAAGTCGTCCAAGGCGTCGCATAATGCCACGTTCAGGACGGTTGCGTACGGTGCCGAGAAGGACATCGTCGATACGGCCGTTTCGGCCGGCACGTTCAATACGCTCGTTGCGGCGGTCAAGGCGGCCGGCCTGGTCGAAACGCTGAAGGGCGACGGTCCGTTCACGGTGTTCGCGCCGACGGACGAGGCCTTTGCGAAGTTGCCGAAGGGCACGGTCGAAAGCCTGCTGAAGCCCGAGAATCGCGAAATGCTCGTGAAGATCCTGACCTACCACGTGGTGGCGGGTGAAGTCCTTGCCAAGGACGTCGTGAACCTCACCTCGGCAACGACGGTGCAGGGCGGATCGGTGAAGATTTCGGCGAAGAACGGTGTGATGATCAACGACGCAAAGGTCGTCGCAACGGACGTCAGGACTTCGAACGGGGTGATCCACGTCATCGACACGGTGTTGATGCCGTAGCCATCCGGTTCTCGCGCTAAGCGCCTTGGAGTGCGGCGCAAAGCGTCGCTTTGGATCGATCCAGAGCGACGCTTTCAGCCGCACTTCAAGGCGCTTAGCGCAATGCCTGGAAGCGGCCCTCTATTCCGAGATTTCCTCGGTAGCCGGTCGCTGTCCACGATAGAACCCGTACGCGCCGGCTTCGGATCCGGATAGACCCACGCCACTTTCGACGCGCCTCCCTTGATGTCCACCCAGTTGCAAGTGCCCTTGTAGGGGCAGGTATACGTCGCGTCGGACACGACTAGCGCTTCAGTGTTCACAGCAGACGCTGCGAAATAGACGTTTCCCTCGAATTCGAAGACGTCCGGCTCCGAGCCCGACGCCAGAATGTTCCCGTTTGCTCGATCCCGAATTCGTCTTGTCATGAAATTCTCTCCTCGCGTCTGACGTGAACCGCCGCTACCGCTCCCACAGGAACCAGCGCCGCGGAATAGAGCGCGACTTTCGCAGTCCGAACTTCTCCACGGCGTGCTTCTGGATGTGAGCCATCGCCTCCTCGACCGAATCCGTGACGAGCAGCAGGTTCAGGTCGGCCGCCTCGATCGTGCGCTCCTTGACGAAGTCATCGAGCAATTCGAGCAGATTCTTCCAGTAGTCGCGGCCCATCAGAACGATCGGAAAGCCGTCGATCTTTTTCGTCTGGATGAGCGTCACGGCTTCGAAGAGCTCGTCCATCGTCCCGACCCCGCCAGGCATGACGATGAATCCGAACGAGTACTTCACCAGCATCACCTTTCGCACGAAGAAGTAGTTGAAGGACACGACCCGGTCGAGGTAGTCGTTGTGCTTCTGCTCCATCGGCAGAATGATGTTGGCACCAACCGACCGGCCTCCCGCTTCTCTCGCGCCACGGTTGGCGGCCTCCATTATCCCGGGGCCTCCCCCCGTGATGACCGTGAAGCCTATCTCGGTGAGCGCGCCGCCGACTTTGCGCGCGAGTTCGTAGTACGGATGCTCTTCCTTGAACCGCGCGGAACCGAACACCGTGACGCACGGACCGACGAAGTGAAGGACCCGGAAACCCCGGATGAACTCTCGCACGATCGAGAGCACGACACCGAATTCCGACTGCCGGCTCTTCGGTCCCTCCAGGAACCAGCGCTCCTTGCGACGCTCGTCCGTCGGCATCGGCATGCGAACCGGGGTTGTCGCCGGGTCCTTCGTATCCGTCGTCATCCGTCGTCGCTCCTATCGTGTCGGGACCTGCAACTGGAGGCCCTTGCCGTCACCAAATACGATCGTGAGCGGACCATTGTGGCCCTTGATTCCGTCCGCGCGGGCGCGCTCGATCTCGAGCGTCAGCTCGAGCTTCTTGATCTCGAGCAGTGCGGGGCTCGAGTAGGTCAATGCCTCGATCTGCTTGGTCTTAGCCGCGACCTCGGCAGCGCTCAGTCGCGCCTCCTCGGCCTGTTTCTGCTTCTCGTTCGCGACTACGGCGCTTGCGGCCTGCTCGATGCGATCGTCGAGAAAGTCCGGATTGCCGATCTGCACGCTTTCCGTGTCGAGATAGAGCTGCTGGGCGAGCTGCGGTCGCAGAGCGTCGACGATGCGCTTCTGGATCGCTTCCTGGTTGGCGTAGATCTCGTAGGCGCCGTACTCCGCAAAGGCGTTGCGCGCCTCGGTCTGAACGAGTCCGAGCAGGATCTCGTTGCGCCGCTTGTGTCGTTCCTCGTCGTTGAAACCGAACTTTCGCACGTACTCCTGGACGCTGTCCGGATTCGTGGCCGCAGTCACACTGATCGGTACCTCGAGCGCCGCATTGTCGCGCGAGGTCACGCGCGGTGTGGTGGTCTCGGTGAAGCTGCGCAGCGTCACGACGTAGGACTCCTGCCCTGGCATTGCCGTGACGAACCAACCGTCGGAGGGCGTCCGGACGGTCTTGATCTGTCCCCACGAGCTGACGACTTGAACCGTGCCTTCCTCGGCAAACTTTATGTTGCGGAAGAAGGTGATTCCCGCGAGCAGAATCAGCAGGGCGACAACCACGACAGCGATCAATCGATTCTTGTTCATTGGATTTCTCGTGAAACTCTAGAAGTCTGAAGAGCGACGTTCGGACCGCGAAGGGAACGTCGCTCCTCCGTCGGCTCCGTGACCCGGTGAGCTCCATACGGCAAAGGCGACACTGCCGGCGTACGGAGAACCACGAGGCACGGAGCCCACGGAGTTGACTCTGGGGCCACGCACGCGCGATCGATGTGATCGGGGGGAAGGCCCATGTGAGGAGTTCGACTCATGCGTGCGCAAGCACACCGAATGGTACCACGCCATACGACGGGCACCGTCCGATGTGTTTCGTCGAACTCCCCGAGTCTCGGACTCCTAGCGCTCTCCGAATCGGAACACGATCCCGGCCGAGAAGCGCCCGTTGTTCGAACGGAACGTGGTTGCCACGTAATCCGCCTGGATCAGGCGGATGGCCACGTGCTTCGAGATCTTCGCGTCGACGCCACCGCCAACGACGAAAGCACCTGCGGCGTCCGAGCCGCCGAACGCTCCACCGGCCATCAGGTGGACGAACGGAGTGACCGCGCCACGCCGGTACGTGAACTTCGGGCCGCCTACGACGAGGCCGTTGTTGTCGAACGGATCCTCGGCCACATAGCCCGACACCTCGCCGGTGAATCCGAGCCAGCTGTTGGCATTCACGGTGACGGCGCCGATACCGCCGTTGTTGTTGAATCCGTAGAGCCGCAAATACGAATAGCCACCGAAAACTTCTACTTCAGGCGTGGGGGAGTGAGCCTCGCCGCCAGAGAGTACGGTCGGCGTCTGGGCGCCGGCCGGCGCAGCAGCTAGAAGAAGGGCAGCGATCGAGAGGGCGAGTTGTCGCATTGGTGAACCTCCGAGAGTGGTGGGTACGGCAAGTCCCGGCGAGGTTAGCACTGCAGCGCGGAGTCGCCAATGCGCTTGCGACGGCCAGGCCCTCTCGAGTACCAGTGCTCGATGCCGAACGCTTCCATCCGATCGCGGTGATGGATCAGGACGCCTTTCGGTCCTCGAAGGAGCGGGAAACGAGACCGCGACTGTCGCCAAGTCGGTACAGGTGGCCCATTTTTTGCTGCTTCGTCTCCATGTACCGCCGGTTCTCGGGCACGGGCTGAATGACGAGAGGCACGCGCTCGGAAATCGTTATGCCGTAGCTCGATAGCGCTGAGAGCTTCTCCGGATTGTTGCTGAGCAGTCGGATGTTCGAGATGCCGAGATCCCGGAGCATGTCGGCTCCTATCCGATAGTCGCGACCGTCCTCTACGAAGCCCAAGGCGAGATTGGCTTCCACGGTGTCGAAACCGAGCTCCTGGAGCTCGTAGGCACGCAGCTTGTTGAGCAGTCCGATGCCGCGTCCTTCCTGACGAAGATAAACGACGACACCAGCGCCTTCGGCAACGATAGTCCGAAGTGCGCTGTCGAGTTGCGGCCCGCAGTCACAGCGAAGCGAACCGAGAACGTCGCCCGTAAAACACTCCGAGTGGACACGGACGAGTGGAGAAGGACGCGACGCCGGATCGCCATAGACGAGCGCCAGATGCTCGGATCTGTCCGCGAGGTTGCGATAGCCAATCATCGAGAAGACTCCGTAGTCGGTCGGCATCGCCACTTTCGCGACCCGCTGCGCCGTAGATTCCGCATCCGGTCGAGTCTCGACCCCGGAAATCCAGCCGTTCGTCCCTGCCGATATGTTTGACATTCTGGCTCTCATCATCCTTGGTGTTCGTGACCGTTGTTCGCTGCGCCTGGCCGGTTCCCGGATGCGGCGCGTACCCCAGATTCAACCGGACCACGTTCAGTTGTCCGGAACCCGCCATGCTGCCCAAGCTGGAGTTCAAGCGGATGCTCACGCCGAATCGGAACTCCATCCCCATTCAGTCCAATTCTCCGACGAGCGTACTCGCCCCGAGCCAGAACCGTACGTGTATGTAGAGTATCTGTCAAGCATGTAAGATGAACAGAAGCTGTACAACTGCTTGACACAGGCGATTTCGCGACGTAGTTTGTCGGACATGGCTGATGTGATGGAGGACGGAACACCTGTTCGAACGTACCCAATTCGCGCCGTATCACAGCTGACAGGAATCAGCGTCGACCTGCTGCGTGTATGGGAGCGTCGCTACCAGGCCGTCCGGCCGTCGAGGAGCGGTAGGTGTCGTGTGTACCTGGACGAGGACGTCCGCAGGCTCGATCTGCTCCGTAGACTCGTCGATGCAGGACACGCGATCGGAACGATTGCCTGTCTGGCCGACCGGGAACTCAACGCGCTGGTTGAAGCGCAATTGGCGATGGGGCAGCAGGCCGGGCACAGGCCTCGGGACGCCAGACGGCCGATCCGCGCAGACCTTTCGATCCTGAAGAACGCGGTCGAGAACTTCGACGGCGAAACGCTGGATCGCGAGATGGCACGACTGGCCACATTGATGGGGCCAACAGCACTCGTACGTGACGTGGTGCAGCCCGTGATGTGCTGGGTCGGTGAGCAGTGGGAGGCCGGTTCGATCGGAATCGCGCAGGAGCACATCGCATCAATGTCTCTGAGAAACCTGCTCGGGTCTCTTGTTCGCGCATACTCGCGTTCGCGCTCGGGGCCTCCTGTGGTCTTTGCAACGCCGACCGGGCAGTATCACGAGTTCGGTATTCTGTGCGCGGCGCTGATGGCCGTTGGCGGGGGCCTGTCGGCGGTTTACCTCGGAACCGACGTGCCCGCCGATGACATCCTGCAGACCGCAAACGCGAAGGGCGCCCGCGCGGTCGTTCTCGGAGTCGCAGTCGAGAATCCGGAGCACGACGCTGTAGCGGCCGTGTCTGCTGTGGCGCAGGGTGTTACCGGCGGGGTCGAGGTATGGGTCGGCGGGTGCCAGGATGAGGCGGTGCGCGAGCGTCTGCGTGAGACTCACGCGACATACGTTATGGACTTCGACGAGCTCGAGCGGCACTTAGTACGCGTCGGGGCGGATTGTTCGTAGGATGCGCACTCCAAGGCGTCTCGCGCAAATCACCGGCGGCGCTGAGCGATCAGCCGAACTGTTTGCGGAAGCGCCACGCGCTGATCCCGACCAGCAGGACCGCCGCGGCGAGCAACGCCAGAAAGTTCGGGTAGAGCACATCGAGCCCGACGCCCTTCAGCAGAACGCCGCGCGAGATCGTCGCGAAGTGACGCACCGGATTCAGAAGCGTGAATGGACGGATCCACTCAGGCATTGCCTCGATCGGCGTCACCACGCCCGAAAGAAGAGCCACCGGCGGATTCACGAAGAACCCCATCAACTGCGCCTGCTGCTGCGACTTGGTGAACGTCGCGATGAACGTGCCGATTCCGATTCCGGCGAACACGCAGAGCATCCCGGCCATTCCGAACAGGAGCAGGCTGCCGCGGACCGGCACCGCAAATACCGCCCGCGCCACGGAGAGCGCGATCACGATGTCGGCAGTCAGGAGGATCAACAACGGCGCCATCTTCGCGATGATGATCTCGGTCGCCGAGGCGGGGGTCATCAGGAGCTGCTCGATCGTCCCCGTCTCTTTCTCGACCACTAGCGAACCCGACGCCACGAGAGAACCGACGAGCACCAGCAGCGTGCCGATCATTCCCGTCGTGATGAACCACGAGTTCTGCAGACCCGGGTTGTAGAGCAACGTGACCGTCGCCGTAAGTGAGAGCGGCCTCGCCGCGCGGGGTCGACCGGCTGCAAGGCTCCGGTTCAGCGACTCGACGATCCGCGCGGCGTAGCCCCCGGCGATCGCCGCCGTGTTCGCGTTCGTTGCGTCGAGCAGGAGCTGGACCGATGCCGTTTCGCCGCGCACCCGACGTTCCGCGAAGTCGCTCGGAATGATGAGCGCTGCGTCGGCGTCCCCTTCAGAGATGGCATCCCCCGCCTGCGCGCTCGATGGATACTGAGCCGGAATAAGGAATGACCCGCTCTCGCCGAACGCCGAAACGAGCTGCCGGCTTTCGGGAGTCCGGCTCTCGTCGACGACCGCCAGCCGCAATCCCGTGACTTCCGGGTTCAGCGCGAAGCCGAACAGCAGCAACTGCAGCGTAGGCGGAACTATCAGCATCACCACGAGCCGGCGGTTCCGGCCGAGTTGCGTCAGCTCCTTGATGAAGAGCGGGACGATGCGCCCGCCGAGAATCCGATCGAGGAGCGCTCTCATGCCGCCACCTGCATGCGGCGCATGCGCTTCCACGCGAGCATGAAGAGCACGAGACCTATACAAGCGAGGACGATCGGGATGTGCCACACGGCAGGCCATCCCGCGCCTCGAACGAACGAGTCACGCGACAACTCGATGTAGTAACGGGCGGGAACGACGTATGCAATCCACCTGATTGCAGCCGGAATGTTCGAAACCGGAAATATGAGGCCCGACAGAAGAAAAGAGAGCAGGAAGCCTACGATCTGGACTACCTGAATCGCGGCAGCCTGATTCGGAATCGCCGATCCGACGAGCACGCCAAACGACACGCAGCAGAACAGGTAGCTGACGGTTCCGACCAGAAGCGGCGTCGGATCGCCGACGAACCAGATCCCGAATATGAACCAGAGTACGGCGAGTCCGATGACCCACTGGGCGACTGCCACGAGCCAGTACGCGAGAGTCTTGCCGAGCAGGTACTCGTGGGCCGTGATGCTCGACGCGTAGACCTGCAGAATCGTCTTCTGCTCGCCTTCCCGAGAAAGAGCGAGGGCCGCCAGCAGTGGCGGAAAGAGCGCGAACATGACCGCGAACGCGCCGGGGCCGACGAAGCGCTTCGAATCGCGACCGGGGTTGTACCAGAGCCGCGTCTCGGGCCTGATCGCGGGCGCCGCCGACAGGCGCTGCGATCGTGCAAAGGTCGCCGAGACGCCGAACGCATTGCCGCGCATGACGTTTGCCGTGTTTGCGTCGGTGGCATCGACGAGAATCTGCACGTCGGCCGGCTCCCCCCGGAGCGCGTCGCGCTCGAAATTCCCGGGGATTACGATCGCAGCCCGCGCCGTCCCACGATCCAGGGCGTCGATCGGCTGCGCATCGGGTTCGAGGTTCACCACTCGAAAGGTCAGCGTCTGGCGCCACGCGTCGGCGTAGGCCCGCGAGAACGCTGTCTGATCCAGATCCTGAATGACGATCGGCACGTCCGTGACCGTGAGCGAGAGCGCTGTACCGAACAACGCAAGAAGGATCTGCGGAAGAACGAGCGCGAGAAACAGGACGAGACGGTCGCGCCGGACCTGCGTCAACTCCTTCCGCGCCTGTGCGAGGATGCGCTTCATCGGGACTGGGCCACGACGGTCTCTCGAGACCGGTTCACGACGTCGATGAAGACGTCCTCGAGCGAGAAAGTCGTCTCCTCGATCCGAAGGACCTGCACGCCCACCCCGGCGAGCACGTCACGAATCTCTGCAGACGCCTGCGCCACTGTTGCATCCGAATGCACGTGGACGCGGTCGCCGAACTGCGACACGCGGTCGGCACCCAGCCGTGATCGGAGCGCGACGGTGGCCGCACGCGCGTTGTCGACCACAATCTCGAGCAGCCGGCCCTGCATCATTGCCTTCATTTCGGTCGGCGATCCTTCGGCGACGACCTCGCCGGCGACCATGAAACCGAGGCGATTGCACTGCTCCGCCTCCTCGAGGTAGTGCGTCGTCACGAGCACCGCGACGCCCCGATCCGCCATGGCGTTGATCATCTTCCAGAGCGCTCGCCGGGCAAGGGGATCGACACCCGAGGTAGGTTCATCGAGGAAGAGCACGGATGGCGCGTGCATCAGCGACGCGCCGAACGCCACGCGCTGCTTCCAGCCGCCAGGCAGGGAGGCGGTCATCAACTGCTCCCGACCCTCGAGGCCCGAGGCTTCAAGTACCCACGCGATACGTCGCTCGCGTTCCTCTCGGGGCACGCCGTAAACGCCCGAGAAGAAACGGAGGTTCTGCACGATCGTCAGGTCGTCGTACAACGAGAACTTCTGCGACATGTAGCCGATGCGTGACCGGACCTCGGCTGAACGCAGCGACCCCCGCTCGCCCGCGAGCACCACGTCGCCGCTCGTCGGTTCTAGCAGTCCGCACAACATCTTGATCGTCGTCGTCTTGCCGGCGCCGTTGGCTCCGAGCAATCCATAGACCTCGCCGTGGCGGACTTCGACGGTGACGTCGCGCACCGCCTGAAAGTCGCCGAACGACTTCCGCATTCCGTATGCGCCAATTGCGACGGCTCCTCGCTCGACGGGATCGCGCGTACGATCGAACGGAAAAGGAGGGACGACGATCTCGCCGCCAATCGAGCGGAGCACGGCCACGAACGCATTCTCGAGCGTCGGGGCCTCGGACTTGAGAGCCGAGATGTCGACGCCTTCGCGTGCGAGCGCGTTCCGCGCGAGAGACTCGCCGCTGGCCGCATCATCGACCATCACGTCGAGGCTGTCGCCGAATCGCTGCGTGTCGCGCACGCCCTCGATCCCTTCGAGTATGTGCTCGGCCGCTTCGAGGTTGCCGGTGCGCACGCGGATGCGGCGCAGTCGCGGACGCTGCCGCACTTCGGCCGGCGTGCCCGTATCGTGCAGTACCCCGTCGTGCATCAAGGCGAGTCTGCCGCAACGCTCCGCTTCGTCCAGGTAGGGCGTGGCGACGACGATGGTCATTCCGAGGCCGGACAGCTCGGCAAGCGCGTCCCAGAATTCGCGCCTCGAGACGGGGTCCACGCCGGTCGTAGGCTCGTCGAGCAACAGCAGCCGGGGACGCGCGATCAGCGCGCAGACGAGCGCAAGCTTCTGTTTCATGCCGCCGCTCAGCCGTCCGGCCAGACGATCACGGAAGCGGAGCATGTCGAACATCTCCAGATAGTGGTCTCCGCGCTCGTCGATCTCTTCGACGGACAGCCTTCGCAGCGAACCGATGTACCGGATGTTCTCGCTGACGCTCAGATCGACGTAGAGACTGAACGCCTGCGTCAGGTAGCCGACCGTTGCTCGAGCGACGAGCGGGGTCTGGCCAAAGATCGACACCTCGCCCGACGTTTCGGGCATGACGCCCGCCAGGATCTGGAAAGTCGAAGTCTTTCCGGCGCCGTCGGGCCCGATCAGGCCGAAGATCTCTCCTGTACGGACTTCCAGGTCGATTCCGCGCACAGCCTCGAGCGTGCCATACGACTTTCGAAGATTCCTGACACGGATGGCGAGGTTGTCGACTGATGCGACGGACGCCGCGGCGTCGTCCCGTAGCTCGCCGCCGTGAGTCAACGCGTCCCCGGAGTCGACGGCCAGGTGTCGCCGTCCACCAGGATCTGGCCGTCGGCGGGCATTCCCGGCTTGGCGAATCCGTTCGCGCCGTGGACTCGAAGCTTCACGCCGAAGACCTGCTTCACGCGGTCGTCCCGAAAGTACGTGTTTTCGGGAGTGAACGAAGCCTGCGGGTCGATGCGGGAAACGTCGGCCTCGATCGGCGTCGACGGATTCGAGTCGAGATAGACGCGGGCGGACTGGCCCACCTTTACCCGGCCTATCACACCTTCTGGGATGAACCCGCGCATGTACACTTCGCCGAGGTTCACGATCGTAACGATGGGGGTGCCCGGGGCCAGCACCTCTCCGGGCTCGGCCGCGCGAGTGGCAACCGTTCCGTCGAACGGAGCGCGAACGCTCAGGTCGGCCCGGCTGGCTTCCGCCTCCTCGACGAGTGCGCGGGCGCGCGCGAGCTCCGATTCGAACGCCGTGATGTCGGTTCGCGCCTGCTCGATCTGCTGCCTGACGGCCGACTGTTGCGAAGTCCGAACCGCAGGATTCTGGAGGCTTGCCGTCGCCGTCTCGAGCGCGCCCCTTGCGGCTTCGACCTGCCGTCGCGCGGCGCGCACGGCGGCCTCGAGCGCGGTGGCCTGCGCTCGAGTCTGTTTGGCGATCCGCTCCGGCTCGTGGCCTTCCTTCGCGAGCGTTTCGAATCGCTCGGCATCCCAGACGGCCTGTTGCCAGTTTGCTTCGGCCTGGGCGAGCGTGGCCTCGGCCGCGGCTACCTGAGCCCGAGCCTGCTCGACGCGGCCCTGGGCATCGAGACGGGACTGATCGACGCCGATGCGGCCCTGCTCGAGCTGTTCCTCGAGTACGCCGATCTGTCGACGGGCGCGATCGAGGCGTGCCGAGGCGGCATCGACACCGGACCTGGCCTGGGCGACCCGCGCTGAAACCTGATCGTCGTCGAGCAGTGCGACCACCTGTCCAGCAGTGACGGTGTCGCCTTCGCGAACGGTGACTTCGCGGAGGCGTCCGCCGACCTTTGCCGAAACGATTGCGTCATCGCCCTCGATCCGGCCGCTGAGGGCGATGATTCCGGCGGGTTCCGCCGGAGTGCGAAGGGCGAAGTACCAGATCAGGGTTCCGACGGTCGCGAGGATCGCCAGTACGAGGACGACGCGAAGCGGCTTCGGCATGCGGCTCATTTGACCATGAGAATTATCGAACCAGAACCCCGAGCGGTAGCGAGGGGCCGACCGTGGATTCCTCAATCGTGGAATTCATGGCCGGCCCCTCGCTACCGCTCGGGGTTCTGGTCAG
>CAZQBW010000061.1:0-22603 GCA_964591515.1 uncultured Clostridia bacterium | reverse complement strand
GGAAGGGAAACATCGGCGGAACGCCGAACTTCAGGGACGCGGCCTGGCACGCCAGTCGAACCGATGATGCCCTAGCGGCGTCGATCCGGGACGGCAAGGGCAACCTGATGCCGGCGTGGGGCAAGGAATTGACGCCGGCGCAGATCGTCGCGCTCGTGCGGCACGTGCGAAGCCTGAAGCGGTAAGAGTTTCTCGTAGAGACGCGGAGGTCCCGCAGAGGCGCAGAGCAATTGAATCCTCTGCGCCTCTGCGGGACCTCCGCGTCTCTGCGAGAAACGGCACTTGCGCGGGCAACTGCTCAACGTCAGAACTGAGCAATGGCATCCGCTTGCGAAAACGTATGTTATTCTCGGCGCTTGCCTTCGGGCATGTGATCGGTACAGGAGTCATACGTTGATGTTGAGAAGCCTTCTTTCCTTCCTCCTTGTTTCCTCATTGGCAGGGTGCCTCGTCCCGGCGTCCGCGGTCGCGCAACAGCGCGGCTCGAGAAGTCCGCAACCGCAGTACGCCGGAGCAGTGTCGAGCGAGGCCGTTCACGTGCCGAGCCGTGGTACGGGCTACCAGTTCGAGCTCGACGTGGATGAGTTCGATGATGGCGACAGCCTCAGCGTCTTCACGTTTGGGGGCGACACCGTCGCAAAACTGTCATACGGAAACCGCTTCACGATCAGTGACGATCAGGCGCCGTTCGCGCTCAAGGCCGTTGGCGCGGCGTTCGTCGCCACTGCCGAGGGCGTCGGTTTCGAAGTAGGACAGACCGTCGGATTGACCGTCCTCGTCGATGCATCTGCATCCGGTGACATCAAGCGGGCAGTCGTCGTCTCGAACACGACGGCGACGCTTACCGCACTCGGATTCCAGACGCTCGTGCTCCCGCAGCCGGTCGTAGTCTCGCAGGGCGACGTTTACATCATCGTGACTGACCTCGGGACCGACATCGAGGATTCCGTCATGCCGGTCGTGCTCTTCGAGAACGGCGGATCGAACGATGCCCGCGGATTCGTCCGGGTAACGACCGGGGCGCCGGACCCGACGCGTCTGCCGGACTATCATCGCCTCGACATGCTCGGGGCTTCCGTTGTCGGAAACACTTACGTACGGGGATTCGGCGATGCAGCTGTTCCCGCCGACAACGTGACGGGAGGCGCCGAGTCGCTCAACCCCTCGATCCCCCAGGTGACAAACCTGGGCGTCACGAGCGGAGCGACTGCGACGCTGACGTGGTCGGCTCCGGCGTTTCCTCCCCTGCCTCCTCCGCCCGCAGTCTCGGAATCCGAACCGAATGACGGCCCGACGGGCGCGCAGGCAATCCCGCTGCGCTGCGCCGTCTCCGGGCTGGCATCGTCTTCCGACCCCGGAGCACCGGGCGGTTTCCTCACGGATGACGTCGAGGACTGGTATGCCGTTACCCTGCCGTCCGACGGCCCCCTGTCGATCTCTCTCGGAGGCTTCGGTGCCAGCGATTTCGATCTCTTCGTCTACCGGCCGGCCGGACCGTTTTCACCCGAGAGCGCAGTCAGCTATTCGGGAGGGCCTGCGGGTGTCGACGAGTCGATCGTGATCGGCGCTCTCGCGGCCGGCACCTACCTCATCGCCGTCTCGGCCTACGACCCGGACGTGCCCGCGGTTACGCCCTACGTTCTCAACGTCTCCGGTGCGCCGTTCGTCTCGCGCTACAACGTCTACGCTGGCCCCAACTCGGCATTCCAGGCCTCTCCGGACACGTTCTTCGGCGCCGTCGATGGCTCGGTGACGTCTCTCGTCATTCGGGAGCCGATTCCTCACGGCTACTACCGCGTGACGGCCGTTGTTGGCTTCGAGCAGTCACTACCGACGGCGCCGACGAGTGCACCTCTCGTAGGGACATTCGAGACAATCGGCGTCTACGTGCCAGCGTCGAGCACATGGTTCCTGCGCAACTCGAACTCGGCGGGCGCTGCGGATCTTGCCTTTGGTTACGGCGCCCCGGGGTTCGGGCTTCGGCCAATAACCGGAGACTGGGACGGAAACGGAAATGCTACCGTCGGCGTGTACTATCCGACCGCTCGCGTTTTCTTCCTGCGAAACAGCAATTCTCCGGGCGGAGCCAGCGTCTCCGTGACGTTCGGCCCGGGGGGATCAGCGGTAGAGCCGATCGCCGGTGACTGGAACGGCGACGGCGTGACCACCATCGGCGTGTTCAACTCCACCACGCGGCAGTTCCAGCTTCGCAATTCGAACACGACCGGCAACGCGGAGATCACGTTCGTGTTCAATCCCAGCGGGCGAAATCTCAGGCCGATTGTCGGCGATTGGGACGGAGACGGAGACGAGACAATCGGACTCTACAATCCGGCGACGGGCACCTTCTACCTTCGAAACTCCAATTCAAGTGGCCCGGCGGATCTCGTCTTCGCCTTCGGACCTGAGGGCGGGCAGCCGCTTGCCGGCGACTGGGACGGCGATGGCGTCACGACGGTAGGCGTGTACTCGACCGGCTCCGGAGTCTTCTCGATCAGGAACGTGAACAGTGCCGGGACTGCCGACGCCGTGTTCAACTACGCCGCGCCGGGAGTCGCAGCTGTCGTCGGGAACTGGGACGGGCAGTAGACGAGTCTCCCGCAGAGACTCCTCTCCGTCCCCGTAACTCCATGGAGATCTGACGGTTGACAGCTTCGGGGACGGTCCCTATACTCTGCGGTTTCGACCCGCAGAGGGAACCGAGTGGAGGTACCAGCAGTGACGTACGCAATCATCAGAACCGGCGACAAGCAGTTCCGCGTGACTCCGGGAGAGGTCGTCCGCGTTCCGAGCATCGATGGCGAGGTCGGCTCGTCCGCATCGTTCGACGTGCTCGTATACGGCGACGGCAGCGCGGTCCAGGTCGGTGCACCGGTCGTCAGCGGCATCGGCGCCCAGGGCACGATTCTCGAGCACGGCCGCGACAAGAAGATCATCGTCTTCAAGATGAAGCGCCGAAAAGGCTACAAGCGGAAGCAGGGTCACCGTCAGGGTTTCACCGCCGTCCGCATTGATTCGATCGGCTAGATCGGACATTCAAGGAGAAGGCAGAAGCCATGGCACATAAGAAAGGTGTAGGCAGCTCGCGGAACGGCCGCGATTCCAACAGTCAGCGGCTCGGCATCAAGCGCTTCGGTGGCCAGCTCGTCTCGGGAGGCTCAATCCTCGTCAGGCAGCGTGGCACGAAGTACAAGCCGGGTGCGAACGTCGGACGCGGCAGCGACGACACGCTGTTCGCGAAAGTCACCGGCGTCGTGACGTTCCACGACAAGGGACGTCTCGGAAAGTTCATCAGCATCCAGCCGCAGGCGGCTCAGGCCTAACGATTCGCGCGGTGATCAGTGGTCGCGGGCCCGATTCACTGGCCGCCCGAGTCTGATCGCTGATCACCGACATGCAGTTCCTCGACAGGGCGCGAATCCTCGTACGGGCGGGTGACGGCGGTAACGGCGTCACCGCCTTCCGTCGCGAAAAGTTCGTCCCCCGCGGTGGCCCGTCGGGCGGCGACGGCGGACGCGGCGGCCACGTCGACATGGAGGCCACCGACGGCCTCAACACCCTGCTGCACTTCCGGTTCAATCCGCGATACGTTGCCGAACGCGGGCGACACGGCGAGGGGAAGAACTGTCACGGACGCGACGGCGAGGACCTCCTCATCCTCGTTCCGGTCGGAACGCTCGTCTCGAATCTGGATACCGGCGAAGTAATCCACGACTTCACCTACAACGGAGAGCGAGTGCGCATCGCCGAAGGCGGCCGCGGAGGCCGCGGGAACTCGGCGTTCGCGACTTCCACGAACCGCGCGCCGCGTCGCCACGACGACGGCAGGCCGGGTGTCGAGCTCAACCTCCAGCTCGAGCTGAAGCTCATCGCCGACGTCGGTCTCGTCGGCCTGCCTAATGCCGGCAAGTCGACGCTCATCTCGCGCATCTCCGCCGCCCGTCCGAAGATTGCCGACTATCCGTTCACGACTGTGGCACCGAACCTCGGAGTCGTCGCCTGGCGTGAATACCGCACGTTCGTCGTCGCCGACATTCCGGGCCTCATCGAGGGCGCGCACGAAGGCGCCGGGCTCGGCCTGGACTTCCTCCGCCACGTCGAGCGAACGCGAGTGCTGCTGCATCTGGTCGACGTTTCGAACATGCTCCCGTCCGAACCGGTCGAGCGGTTCGAGCTGATCAATGCCGAGCTCGGCGCGTACCGAAGCGACCTGCTGAACCGTCCGATGATCGTCGTCGCCACGAAGATCGACGCGCTCGATGATCCGGGCCGCCTCGAACGGCTTCGCGAGCACGCGCACGAGACCGGGCGCGAGTTCTTCGCGATCTCGGCCGTGACCGGTGACGGTCTCGACGACCTGAAGGTACACGTCGGTACGTTGCTCGACGAGATCGCCGCTGTAGAACGTGCAGCCGCTCCTCCTGTCGTGGTCGCGCCGCCACCAGTGCTCCACGATGACATCGAGCCCGGCGACGAATTCGAGTCCGACGAGGATCTCGAGCGTTGAGGCTTGGCGTCTACGGCGGGACGTTCGACCCGTTTCACAATGGCCACCGTGCGGTCGTCGAAGGTCTGCTCGAGCGGTTCCGTTTCGATCGACTCCTGCTCGTGCCCGCAAACATTCCGCCGCACAAGCGCCACGTGGCGATCTCGCACCGTTGCCATCGAGTCGCCATGACCGCGCTTGCGATCGCCGATCTCGACCGCGCCGTCATCTCGACGACCGATCTCGATGCGCCGGCGCCCAGCTACACCGTCGACACGGTGGCTCGCCTGCACGCGGCGGTTCCCGGTTCCGCACCCCTGTACTTCATTCTCGGTGCCGACTCGTTCGAGGATCTGCCCCAATGGCACGAGTATTTGCGGCTCATCGAGAGCTGCCATATCATCGTCACGGCGCGCCCTGGCTACGATCTCGATGCGGGGCATCTCCCCGAGTCAGTGCGGATGAAGATCGTGGACCTGCGTGGCGTGGCCACGAGTGCCAGTCCCCCAGAGTCCACCGATGCCGCAACCAAGATCTATTTGACGGACGACGCCTACATCGACGTCTCGTCGACGACGATTCGCGAGCGCGCCCGATCCGGCGCGTCGCTCGACGGTCTGGTGGCTGAGTCCGTTGCCGCCTACATCCGAAAGCAGGAGCTGTACACAAAGCCACGATGAGTACGAACGACACGATTCGCGATGACACGCCCGTTGAAGAGCAGGACGTCGAGAAGCTGATGCTGGCGGCCGAGGCTGCCGCGACCCGCAAGGCGCTGCAGATGACGGCGATCGACATTCGGAAGATCGCGTCGTTTGCCGAGTTCTTCCTCGTCTGCTCCGGCACATCGACCCGGCAGGTTCAGGCCATTGCCGACGAAGTGATGGATCGACTGAAGAAGGACCGCAGTTCGCGTCCACTGCACATCGAAGGCTACGAGGCCGGAACCTGGATTCTGCTCGATTACGGCGACCTGATCGTCCACGTCTTCACTGAGGAAGCGCGCGAGTTCTACCAGCTCGAGCGGCTGTGGCGCGATGCCGATAGAGTTGCCCTCCCGGAAGTGATGACGGCCGAGTAGCCGCGGCTACCGACGACCGCTGCGACAGCCGATGCCCGTCGAGATCGTCATCGAGAGTCCCGCGATGCGGCGCGCGGTCGACCTCGCCGAGCGCGGAGCCTCGGCGCCAACGACGACGACGCTTCTCGTCACGGGCGAGACCGGAACTGGCAAGGACCTCATTGCCCGGCACGTTCACGAACTAAGCGGTGCGGCCGGACCGCTCGTGACGATCGACTGCGCATCGCTGCCCGAGACGCTGCTCGAGAGCGAGCTCTTCGGACACGAGCGCGGCGCGTACACGGGAGCGACGGATGCACGCGCCGGTCGCCTCGAGGCCGCGCGTGGGGGCACGCTCGTTCTCGATGAAATCGCCGCAATGGCTCCGCCCGCGCAGGCGAAGTTCCTCAGACTGCTCGACGAACGCCGGTTCACGCGACTCGGAGGGAGCCGGGCGATCGAGCTCGACGCCAGGGTCATAGCGCTTACGAACGTCGACCTTGCGCTTGCGACCGGGACGGGGGCTTTTCGAGCGGACCTCTTCTTCCGGTTGAACGTCGTCGCCATCGAGCTTCCGCCGCTTCGCGAGCAGCCCGCTGCGATCGCGCCGCTGGCGGAGCTCTTCGCGCGCAGGTTCGCGCACGCGGCTCGGGCCGGGGCAAGGATAGTGCGGCCCGACGCGCTGCGCGTGCTCGAGCGCTATTCCTTTCCGGGGAACGCGCGCGAGTTGAGGAGCGCAATCGAGCAGGCGGTCGTTCGCGGCAACGGACGGCAGATCAACGCTGCCGATCTGCCGGAGAGAATTCGCGACGGTGCGCCAGCCGGTGCGTTCGGACGGCCGACACTTGCCGAAGTCGAGGCGGCCTACGTGCGATCGGTGCTCGAGGAAGTCGGCGGGAACAAGTCGCTTGCCTCGCGCGTGCTCGGCATCAGCCGCAAGAATCTCTATGAACGGCTGCGTCGCGACGTATCCCCGGGAGGTGGCGCCAAGTGAAACCGATCGCTCATCGCGTCCCCACGCGGTACGGCGCGTAATGCGAATCGTGCTTCTCTGGATCGGCAAGACGCGCGATCGGCGGCTCGCGTCGCTGGTTGAGGAGTACCTCGATCGCTCGCGACGGATGGGCCGATTCGAGGTTGTAGAGCTTCGGGATCGAGGCGGTGCATCGTCGTCAAAGGGCGAGCCGATCGTGCTCGAACGCGAAGCGGACGCGGTGCTCGCAAGCCTCGAAGACGGTGATTTCGTGGTGCTGTGCGACGAGACCGGGACCGAGTTGCGTTCCACGGAGTTCGCGGGCATTATCTCCGAACGCCAAACGCGGTCGACGCGCCGCATGGTGTTCGTTATAGGTGGTTATCTGGGAGTTTCCGCGAGAATCCGCGACCGTGCGGACCTGACATTGGCCCTGTCGCGGATGACGTTGACGCACGAAATGGCAAGAGTCCTGTTGGCCGAGCAACTCTACCGAGCGCTCACGATTCTGACTGGGGTTCCGTACCAGAAGTAAGAACGAACCGGGGGTTGGGAGACGACTTCAGGAAAGCGATATGGACAAGAAGAGGCTGAAGCATTTTCAAGAGCGATTGACGGTCAAGCGGCACGCGCTCGCTGGCGTTGTGATCTCAACCGAGGATTACGAGCGCGAGGCGGGAGCGGACACGTCGCAGGACCCCGCCGACATCGCATCGAACGCCTACACGAAGGACCTTCTCTTCAGCCAGAGCGTCAACGAAAGGATGATTCTCAAGCTCGTCGAAGAAGCACTCCAGCGCCTTGATGGCGGGGCGTACGGTATTTGCGCGAATTGCGATGAGCCGATTCAGGAGAAGCGGCTCGAGGCCGTGCCGTGGGCTCGACACTGCATCACCTGCCAGGACCTGCAGGAACGTGGGCTTCTCGAGGACGACGAGTAGCCGGACTAGTCGCCGACGCGATCGTCTCGGCTGCGTTTCCGCAGGGATGTCACGTCTGCCTGAGAGCGGTGCTCGGGCGAGGTGATGGTGTAGCGTGCGAGACATGCTGGAGTGACCCGCTGGTGACACCGCTGTATGCGGGCCGGATGCTCTGTGAACGATGCGGACTGCCGGGGACGGGGCGATGTCTGACCTGCGCTCCCGATCCAGTTGCTGCGTCGCGATCGGTCGGTGAATATGCCGGAGCGTTGCGGGTGACGCTGCTAGACGTGAAGCGGCGTCCGCGCGTCTCCGCGAGACTCGGGGAATTGCTCGCGCGAATGTGGCGCGACTCCGAATGTCTTCGCGAGGTCGACGCCGTCGTGCCCGTTCCATTGCATCCGGATCGTTACGCCGAGCGTGGCCACAACCAGGCGGAGGTCATTGCCAGGGCGCTGGCAATTCGGATCGGCCTTCCGGTCGAGGCGAATGCACTGGCGCGCGTGCGCGCGGGCGCGAAGCGGCGAATCGGCGCCGGACGAGATGCGCGCGCGGTGGAATCGGCAGGAGCCTTCCGGGCTGCAACGCGGCTTGTCTCGGGGAAGAGGGTATTGCTCGTCGATGACGTCTTCACCACGGGTGCGACGCTCGGAGCGTGCGCCGTGGCGCTGAGAGAAGCCGGCGCATCTGAGGCCGTCGCGATCACGGCGGCGCGGGTGCGCATGGGATCAGCGAGCTGAACCCGCCTCCGTGCTTCTGTGACTCTTTGTCTCTGTGTGCGCAGCGCTCTCGATGCGGAGAGAGCTACGCACACAGAGGCACAGAGGCACAAAGACACGGAGTAGGGGTACTCACCGCGAGTCCGTGAGAATCACGCGGGTGACCGACGTGCCTTGCTCGCCATGGTTCACATTCGGATAATCCCGACGCTCACCACTCAGGAGACCGCACCGTGATCAAGAAACTCTTCGCCGCCGAGAACATCCTCAATCTGCTGCTCGTCTTCGTTCCGATCGCCATCGTGCTCGAGTACGTCGTGCACGCGAGTCCGCTCGCGATCTTCGTCGTCTCGTGCATCGCCATCATCCCGCTTGCGGGGCTGATGGGGAAGGCGACCGAACATCTAGCCGAAACACTCGGCGAAGGAGTTGGCGGACTGCTCAACGCCACGTTCGGCAACGCCGCGGAGCTGATCATCGCGATCATGGCGTTGCGCGCAGGCCTCTACGACGTCGTGAAGGCGTCGATCACGGGATCGATCATCGGCAACGTCCTTCTGGTCCTCGGACTCAGCGCGTTGTATGGCGGAATGAAGTTCAAGTCTCAGAAGTTCAATCGAACCGCCGCGAGCCTTGGCTCGACCTTGCTCGTGCTCAGTTCCATCGGGCTCGTCGTGCCGGCGATCTTCCACTTCATAGTTCAGGGAAAGGCGACCGATGCTGTCATGCACGACGAGCTCGAGCTGAGTCTCGAGATAGCAGTAGTCCTCATAGTCACGTACGTCCTGAGCCTGATCTTCACCCTCAAGACGCACAAGCACCTGTACGTCGGCGAAGCGAGCGCAGAAGCCGACCACGCAATCGGCACGCACGGATGGTCGCGCGGCAAATCGGTCAGCGTGCTGCTCGGCGCGACTACACTCGTGGCGCTCATGAGCGAGTTCCTCGTGGGCGCAGTCGACGAGGCGGCGAAGTCGCTCGGGATGACCGAGGTGTTCGTCGGCGTCATTCTCGTCGCAATCATCGGAAATGCGGCGGAGCACTCGACCGCGGTGCTCATGGCCGGAAAGAACAAGATGGACCTCGCAATGAACATCGCGGTCGGCTCGTCGATCCAGATCGCGCTCTTCGTCGCGCCGGTGCTGCTTTTCCTGAGCTACTTCGTCGGTCCGCGACCGATGGACCTTCTATTCACTAATCTCGAGGTGCTGTCGGTCGTGATGTCGGTGGCGATCATGGCGCTCATCGCTCAGGACGGCGAATCGAATTGGATGGAGGGCGTGCAGCTCGTTTCGGTCTACGTCATTCTCGGCATCGCGTTCTTCTATCTGCCGATGTAGTCGGCGACGCGCTCAGGAGGGCTCGGCGACGGTTTCGACGTCGAGCTCCTTGGGCAGCGGAAACACGACGTTCTCGCGAACCATCTCGAAGTCCTCGATTCGGCGGACTCCACGTGCCCGAAAGACGTCAGCGGCTTCCTGTACGAGACGCTCGGGTGTTGAAGCGCCCGCTGTGATGGCTGCCGAGCTGATATCATCGAGCCATTCGGGCCGGATTTCGGAGGCGCGGTCGATCCGATAGGCGCGGACGCCGTTCTGCTTCGCCACCTCGACGAGGCGAAGCGAGTTCGAGCTGTTGGCAGCGCCGACGACAAGCAGAAGGTCGACGCGAGGGGCGAGTGCCTTGACGGCTTCCTGCCGGTTCTGTGTCGCGTAGCAGATGTCGTCCTTCGCCGGAGCCTTGATTTCGGGATATCGCTCCCGGACTGCGTCGATGACGTCGCGCGTGTCGTCTACGCTCAACGTCGTCTGCGTGAGGAATGCGACATTTGCCGGGTCCAGCCCGTCCAGGCGCTCGAGGTCGTGGGTGTCCTCGATGAGGATCATCTGGCCGGGAGCTTCTCCCATCGTGCCGATGACCTCGTCGTGGCCTTCGTGTCCAATGAGCAGGATGGTGCGCCCTTCCTTGGCAAAGCGACGCGCTTCGATGTGAACCTTTGTCACGAGCGGACACGTGGCGTCGATGACGTTCAGTCCGCGTTGCGCAGCATTGTCGTAGACGTCGGGAGCGACACCGTGTGCAGAGAAGATGACGACCGAGTCGGAAGGAACTTCGTCAAGCGTCTCGACGAATACTGCGCCCTTCTCACGAAGGTCGTTGACCACGATCGGGTTGTGGACGATCTCCTTGCGGACGTACACAGGCGCACCGTAGATCGACAGGGCTCGTTCGACGATGTCGATGGCACGAACGACACCCGCGCAGAATCCACGCGGCTTGATGAGGTAGAGCGTCTCGAGCATCGGCCGAAGTCTAGCATAGCGGCCGGAACCGTTGTTGCGACCGGATAGAGGGCCGGCTCCCGGTGTCGAATCAGACCTTCCGGACGAGTCCTATCAGTTTTCCGAGAATCTGGAGCCTGTCGCGTTCGGCACCCTCGAACCGAAGTGGCCGATACGCGGCATTGGCCGGCTCGAGAACGACGGCGCCTCGATCCTCCCGATAGCGCTTGATCGTCGCCTCTCCTTCCTCGCCGTCGGCGATCATGGCAATTACCGTGTCGCCGGGAGTCGCCGTCGGCTGTTGCCGGACGATGGCGTAGTCGCCCTCGTGAATGCCGTCCTCGATCATCGAGTCGCCGGTGACCTCGAGGGCGAAGAGCGGGCCTTTTCGATCGAACATTGCTCCGAGTGACAGTTCGCCGATGTGATTCTCGGCCGCAAGGATGGGCGTTCCGGCAGCGACGCGACCAAGGATGGGAATGCCGGCAGGTTCGACCGGAGCTGCCTTTCGGGCGGTTGACTGGCGCCCGGCGACGCGGAGTCCGGATTTTCCAGCTGCATCAAGAGCCGCGTCCGTCAGGGCAATGTCACGATGCCGGCCTTCACCCGTCAGGTAACCGGCGCGCCGAAGCGCTTGCAGATGGTAGTGAACCGTCGATCGCTTCATGTCGAGCTGCTCAGCCAGCTCGCGAACCGTGGGCGGCATGCCGGTTCCAGCCGCCTTCGCGATCGCGTTCAGAATCGCGCGTTGAGTCGGATTGAGGTCTGCCATGAGCCGCAGAGTACTGGACAATCGTCCTGAAATCAACAGGTTTGTTGACCACGAAAATTCTTCTTGACACGACTTACAGGCCGGGCGCATGATGCGCGGGCACTGGACATTTGTCCTACCTGCTCGGGAGAGCTGACGAAGGAGCGTAGCGATGAACATCGAGAATGCAACCCAGGATGAGATGGATAGACTCGAGCGCACCGTACAGCGTGTTTTCGCGAGAGTGTCGGTTCTCGAGGCCCGTGTCAACGATCTGGAGCGGGAGCTTCTGGCTCGAAGCGGCCGCACGCTTCACGAAGTAGAGTGGCCGTCGCACCTCGAGGGGCTTCGACGGACTGCATAGGGTTCTGGGCTGGCGAAGCGCCTCATCCGGTCGTTGCCCGCGAGCGGAAGACGACGGCGAGGTGAAACGCGGCATGAGGACGTGAGCTGGACTTCGGATGCGGGCCGACTGGCGTCGTTGGTGCCACTCGTTGCCGGTCGGTCTACATTCCGGAGCCGTTGGTAGGGTGGCGATGCGAAGCAGTTGCCCGTCCGGTTGGCGGGACCGGATTCAGGAGCATTGCCTGCGCGTCGCGAATACGGGCGCAAGACGGGGAATCGCTCGTTGTGAAGCAGTTCCGGCGACGGCGGATTCGACAGCGTGTTTGATGGAATCCGTCTTCGGCGATTATGTGGGTTCTTCCGGCAGTACCGGGCGTGAAGGCAAAGGCCCTGCTCCACAGGCCGTCGCCATTCCTTACGATCACGCGCGGCTGCCACCTGTCGGCGCGACGGCGTGGGCCGTCGCGCCGCCTGCCTTCACTGGAACGAGACCGATCGGACGGTCGGCCCCTGGATACCCGCGTGGATTCCGGAAGGTGCGACGGACGGCGGAGATGGACGAGTTCGTTTCAGCGCCAGCTACCTCTCGACAACTTCTTCAAAACCCCAGATAAAGAAAATTGACACCTCCCGACCGCAGTTTGCGTCCTTAGGGGGTATGCGTGGAGTAGGCCGCCGGCTGAATACGGACCGACCCCCTCAGCCGACAGCCGGCGCCTACATCCGCACGACCCCAGGCTGGCCGCTATGACGACAGTGTCGACCTGCAACGGCCCGTTTCCACTACATCGACGATTCGATCGAATCGAACGTCCGGCGTTGCACTGGAACTTCGGGTCGGCCCCCGTGAATCTCTCCCTCCTGCTTGCGGTACTCCATCCGGCAACATCTCCGGAAGAGGACGCCGTGCTTCGGCGACTCTTTCTCGTGAGGTTGCTCGATCGGCAGCGCTCCGACCCGGGAGGATCGCTGGTTTCCTGAGTGGCACTCCGGATCTGCACTTGCGATTCTTCGCGGCTGTCGCGATGCTGCTCTGGGCGGACACGCGTGAGCCGGGCGAACTGATCGGGGATGAGAAACATCCCACGGTCGATCGACGTGTCCCCTGGCCACACGTCGAGCGACGACGAGTCGACGATCAAGGCGTCTCGTGCTCATTCAAGTGACTGGTTCAAATCTCCGCGCCGGCACGAAACCGGCCGGGAGGGTCCTACGATGTCGAATGCTTCTTGCCACACGTCTGCCGCAACGGTCTTTTTCGCGGCTTTCGCGCTCGTTGCCATTTCAGTTGTCCCGCCTGTCAGCGCAGGCCAGAAAAAGGCTCCAGCCAAGTCTCCAGCGCTAACCATGAAGTACCGCGAACGAATCGCGACTTCCGGCAAGTCCGCGGCTGTCGCAGCCAAGGCACCCGCCCGAGTCCAGGACGCGGCTCAAAAGGTCGCCGCCGAGAAGCGCTCGGCGACATTCGAGTCCCGCGCGGCCATTGCCGGCAAGTCATCTGCGAGTCCCGAAGCGTCAGAAAAGGGCGCTCCCTGGATCATTGCGTCGCCGCGTCGCGCCTCCTTGCCCGTTGAGAAGGGGACGTCATTCGTTGGCCGCAACGGGACCGGTCTCGGCGACATCTTCGAAGACGAACCGAACGACTCGGTCGCGCACATTCTCGATGACGTTCCCGTGAATGTTGTCGGAGAGACCAGCTTCGCCGATGACATCGACTTCTTCGCCATTACCGCGGAGGGCGGCGAGCAGGTGCGTCTCGAAGTGATTGCCGACCGTATCTTCGGTTCGGACCTCGACTCGTTTCTGTATGTCATCGACGAGGACGGCGAGACGACTCTCGCTTCCAATGATGACTTCTTCGACGGGAGCCGCGACTCCTTTATCCGGTTCATTGCCCCCGTCTCGGGCAACCACGTCTACTTCATTGGCGTGACCGACTTCGGCGGCTTCGGAGGGTCGACCTACGACTACGTGCTGAATGTCTCGATCGCTGACGCTCCGGACCGAGTCGAAGTTGAACCGAACGACACGACTGGAAACGCCGACGAGATTCCGATCCCCGGCTTCGTTTTCGCGGATACCGAGTTCAACGACGACCTCGACATTTACTTCATAGAAGGCTTCGCCGGTGAGTCTCTCATCGTCGACGTCGATGCCGAGCTCTTCTTCTCGACCATGGATCCCGTCGTCGAGCTCTATGACGACACGGGCGGATATCTTTTCGGAGTCGACGACGCGGACGGCCTCGATCCACGCTTCAACATAGTTCTGCCGTACACGGGTCTCTACTTCCTGGCCGTTTACGACGCACAGGGTCTGGGCTCGTCGTCGAACTATTACTCGATGAACGTCTCGGTGCAGAGTGGAGCGCTGGCACCGCGGGTGACGGCGTTCAAGTTCACGAATTTCACGGTCCTCAAGCAGGTCCGCGGAATAGGATTCCTGACGTTTGGAGACGGCGCGTTCGCGGAACTGAATTCCGTCGAGGTCAACAGCTTCAACTCTCCGCGCAAGCCGACAACCGCCATCAAGGTGCGGCCCGGTGTGCAGACTCAGAGAAACGACGTGATTACGGTCGTCAATCCGGACGGTCGACGCTCGAATCCGGGGATCATCGACTGACACGCTCCTTGTCTCCTTGTCTCTGAGTGCGAGGCTCTTCAGACGCTACGCACACAGAGACACGGAGACACAAAGGCACGGAGAACCGGACGTGACGGGACACAGAGCCTCGTCACCGTAAACCCTTGCCGTCTTGCGGATTCCCGCCGCTTCGTGTATCTCTCTCTCATCTTCGCTGGCAATTCCTGACAACCGAGTCGATTGCGCCTTCTTCCCCAAGAGAAGGCCGGTGACCGTCCGAACATCGCGAGCACTGACGGACGGCACGCCCGAAGAGCCAATCACGACTGTGCAAGGGAGATAGGATAATGAGACTCACAGCATTCTGCCTGCTGCGACGCAGTTTTGCGGCCGCGGGGCTCCTTTTGCTTGCGTCCTGTCTTGCGTTCGCTCAGTCCGGCGTCGCCTCCGCGGACCTGACCGGGGTGGTCACGGATCCGCAGGGGGGCGTCGTTCCAGGGGCGACGGTGACGCTTCGGAACGTGGACACCAACATCGAGCGCACGGTGACGACGAATGCGGACGGGAGGTACATACTGTCGGGCGTACCACCTGCCAACTATGAGCTGACCATCGTGGCTCAGGGCTTCAAGAAGCTCCAGTCGACGGGTCTGCAGCTCACCGTCGGTCAAGCTGCCGAGCTCGACCTTTCGCTCGAGGTCGCGATCGGTGGCAGTGACACGGAGGTCACGATCGTTGCGGGCACGGAGCTTATTGAAACGACGCGAACGTCGGTCGCAACGACCATCGATCGCAACGAGATCGAGAATCTGCCGATCAATGGCCGGAGCTTCCTCAACTTCACGCTGACGAGCTCGACGATCGTTCGCGACAATTCTCCGTCGATCGGCCCCGCGCCGACGGCCGGACTCAACGCCGGAGGACAGCGCGCTCGTTCGAACAACGTCTCGATCGACGGCGCCGACAACAACGACAACTCGGTCAACGGCGTGCGCGGTGCGGTCAGTCAGGAGGCCGTCCAGGAGTTCCAACTCATCACGAACTCGTATGCGCCTGAATTCGGTCGCGCGTCGGGCGCCGTGGTGAACATCATCACGAAGTCCGGCTCGAACGACTTCCACGGCAACGTCTTCGGGTTCCTCCGGCACCGGTCCTTCCAGGCCCGGAACGCCTTCGCGATCACGGACGACCCCGCCTACACGCGTGCCCAGTACGGCGCGACGTTCGGGGGACCGATCAAGAAGGACAGGACGTTCTTCTTCATGGCGTTCGAGCAGTCCAGGCGCCAGGAAACGGCCTTTTCCGTCATCGCTCGCGACCCGGCCATCTTCGGACTGACGGCTGACCAGCTTGCCTTTGCGGGAAACCCGAATGTGTTCGACGCCTTCGGACTCACAGATGCCTTTCTCGCGACGCTCGGCCTGAACCAGTCTGCACTCGCGCCCCTGACGGCTCCGCTCACGCTTCTTCGTGGCAACGCCGAGACGGGACTTACTGGAGCGTTCGGTTTGACGTCGTTCATTGCCGCGAATGGTTACGGCCCGAACGGAGCGTTCTTCCCGTCCGGAGCACCGATTCCGCGTACATACGTGCCGCTCGCCGGCTACGATCCTGCAACCGGATTCCCGCTCAACGGCGAATTCCCGATCAGCGACAAGACGACGCTGTTTTCCATCCGGTTCGACCACCAGTTCAACACGCACAACAACTTCACGGCTCGCTACAACTACGTGCCGAACCTGTCGCGCGGCAACCAGTCGAACGCACAGAATCAGGTGTACGGCCAGAATGCGCTTTCGCGCACGGCCCGCAACGACTCGACCGACCAGGCCATCGTCGCGTCGAACATCTCGACGTTCGGTGACGGCAGCTTCATCAACGAAGCGCGCTTCCAGTTCGCCAACCGTCGTGTCGACTTCCTGCCCGAGTGCGGTGACAACCCGGACTGCAGGGAATTCAACGCCAGCCAGGTGGCGGTGAACATAAACGGTGTCGGCTACTTCGGCCGTGAGCCGTTCGCACCGGTGCTTCGGACCGAAAAGCGCATCCAGTTCTCCGACAACCTCTCGTGGCTCAAGGGCAGTCACAGCTTCAAGTTCGGCGGCGACTACAACCACATTCCCGTGGATGCGATCTTCCAGCTGAACTTCGGCGGTGTCTACAACTTCGGCGAGCTTCCGGGCAGCGTCTTCTTCCAGCCCGGTACGAGCGCTTCCAATGCGCTGACGCTCATCACGACGGGTCTGGCCGCCGCGCTCATTGGCAACGGCGTGCCACCGGATCAGGCACAGACGATCGCACGCTCGGTCGGGTTCCAGTTGGTCGCATCCGTTCCGGGCCTTACGCCCGTGCAGGCGTATGGCCTCGGCGTCCCGCAGAACCTGATTCAGGGTTTCGGCGATGACACGAGCAAGTTCGCCAACAACCAGATCGGCTTCTTCGCTCAGGATTCGTGGCGTATTCGCCCGAACTTCACGTTCAACTACGGCATTCGCTACGACGTCGAGACCCCGCCGGAGTTCCCGCCGCAAACGGATGTCTGTCCGACGTGCGGTGCTGCGGAATTGGCCCTGAACGTCCAGCAGGGTTTCCCGTCCGACAAGAACAACTTCCAGCCGCGCGTCGCAATCGCGTGGGATCCGTGGAGCGATGGCAAGACGGTCATTCGCGCCGCGTACGGCCTCTTCTACGACCATCCGCTGCTCGCGGCGGCCTTCAACTCGAACATCGCCGACGGTGCGCAGGCGCCGCAGCTGGTGCTCGATCCGGGCACGGCCGCGCGCGTGTTCCAGGGCATTCCGATTCCTGGACTCCCGGCGGGTTCGCAGTTGCTCGACCAGCAGCGCTTCGACCCGGCGGTCTATCCGGGCGCCTTCTCGCCGCTGCTTCCGTTCACGCTCCCGATCGATCGCGACTTCGAATACGGCTACTCGCAGCAGGCGAACCTGACGGTTGAGCGCGAGATCGTTGAGGACTTCTCGGCGACCGCCTCGTACCTGTTCGTTCGCGGTCTTCACCTCAATCGTCCGCGCGACCGCAATACACCGGACGTGGATCTGCTTCTCCGGAATCGCGATCGCGCCGTCGCGTTGGGCCTCGTTCCGCCTGGAACCAACCCGGCTACCGTTGCCATCTTCGCTCCTACCCAGGGGGTCGTTCCGGCGGCGCTGTTCAACTTCTTCCGCCCGTCGGGCCCGAACTACGGATACGCCGAGACGATCGGCATTCCGGCAGCCCAGCTCGCCGCCATCGCTTCGTCGCTCGGTCTTCCGGTCGGCCCCGGGGTGTACGTGCCGTTCGGTCCTGTCATCGCACAGGATTCGACCGGCAAGTCGGAGTACCACGCGCTCACGCTCGGCCTGAACAAGCGGTTCTCGCATGGTTACCAGTTCTCGGCGAGCTACACCTGGTCGCATGCGATCGACGACTCGACCGACCTGCAGACGCTGCTCGCGCCGCAGGACAACAATCGCGTCGACCTCGAGCGCGGCAACTCGTACTTCGACCAGCGTCATCGTTTCGTCTTCTCGGGCGTCTTCGCGAGCCCGTACTCCTGGAAGGACGAGGGAGTGTGGAAGAAGATCCTGGCGGACTTCACGCTCTCGCCGATCATCGAGCTCTCGTCGGGTCGACCGTTCAACGTCCACTCCGCCGTTGACACGAACTTCGACTTCTCGAGCCAGACCGATCGTCCGAACGTGGTCGTGCCGGGCTCGCCAGCACCGGTTGGCGTCGATGTCTTCAACACCCCGGCAGGTTCGTTCTACCTTCCTGGTGAAGGCCAGACCGGATCGGTCGGTCGCACGACGGGAACCCGTCCCGGCTACGCGAGCGTCGATTTCCGGCTCACGCGCCGGATCGCATTGACTGACCGGGTGACGCTCGAGCTCATTGGCGAGTGCTTCAACCTCTTCAACCGCGTCAATATCATCGACGTGAACAACAACTTCACGGTCGCCGGCACGCCGACGGCCGCTGCGGACCCACGCCAGTTCCAGTTCGGGGCTAAGATCGCCTTCTGATCCCGGACTCACGGCCGGAACTCGAGGCCGCGCCGGCCGCCCGCTCGGGCAGTCGGCGCGGCCTCGACCGTTGACGCAACGACTCGGCGCTCGGCAACATCAGATTTGCGCCGGTGGACGATGCTACGATTTGGAGAGGTGGAGCCGTGATGGGACGAATCGCGGCGGCCGCGCTGGCCGCAACCCTTGCCTTTGGCGCCGCACCGGCGTCTGCACAGAACACGACACCGGAATGGGAAGCCGCCGTCGCGGCCTACAAGCAGCAACGGTTTCGGCAAGCGATATCGGACTTCCAGCAAGTCGTGGAATCGCATCCCGAGTTCCCTGAAACCTACTTCTTCGTTGGCCTGTCACACTTTCGGTTGAAGGAATACGGCAAGTCGATCGTCGCCCTCACGAAGTACATCGGTCTGGCCGAGAAGTCGAAATCGAAGATCGATCCGGGGGCTCGCGCCGCTATTGGCCGGGCATACCTCTTCACCGATAACCCGCAGAAGGCCGTGACGTCACTGACGGTTGCGACGCAGCAGATCCCCGACGATGCGGTCAATTTCTATTACCTCGGCGTCGCGTATCAGAAACTCAAGGACAGCGACAAGGCCATTGCCGCCTACAGCGGAGCGTTGAAGATCAACGCCAAGGACACGTTCACGCTCGACGCGCTGACTCGCCTGCTTCTGACGAAGGCGGTACAGACTGGTGCGCAGGCTGACTATCAGGCGGCGATTGCCCGCGGGGAGCAGCTTCGGCTCGTTCGTGACGATGCCGCGACGGCGATGCTGCTCGGCAGCGCCTACCTGAATGCCGGCGAGTTCGCGAAAGCCGCGGTGCACTTCGGAAAGGCGACCACGGCGACGCCAAAGGATCCGAGCGCGTGGTTCAACTACGGACTTTCGCTTTCCCGGTCTGACCAGTTTGCGAAGGCCGAGCCGGCCCTGCTGAAGTCGGTCGAACTGGATGGCAACAATGCCGACGTGCTCACGGAGCTCGGTTACGTTCAGGAGTCGCTGAAGAAATACGCCGAGGCCCAGACGGCGTACGAGAAGGCGCACGGGATTCGCCCGAGTCCGCAACTGCAGGAGTCGATCGACCGCTGCAAGCTGGTGACGGGCGGGTAGGGTAGCGAAGAAGGCGTCGCCGCACAGAGAGCACAGAGGCACAAAGGGCACGGAGTCAGGCAGCGAGTTTGACTCCGTGCTCTTTGTGCCTCTGTGCTCTCTGTATGGCTACGCCTTTCCGTCCCGGCCCCTCGCTACCGCTCGGGGTTCTGGCCAATCCCGGGAACCGAATCCACCTCCTCGCGTCTCTACCCCCAACGCGCCACCAGGCGCCACCGATGACCGACCGAGGAGACCCGCCATGTCCGATCCGAACACCCTGCTCAACGACATCCGCATCGCCACGCCATGCACCGCCAATTGGGACCAGATGACCGGCACCGACACCGTGCGCTTCTGCGGCCAGTGCCATCTCAACGTCTACAACATCTCAGGAATGCAGGCGAAGGACGCCGCGAGACTCGTCGAGAGCGCCGAAGGCCGTCTCTGCGTCCGGCTCTACAAGAAGACCGACGGCACCGTGCTTACACAGGACTGCCCGGTGGGCGTTCGCGCAGCAATGCGGCGAGCCACTCGCGCGGCCGGCGCCGCGTTGACGGCAGCGCTCGGGATCTTCGGAGTCCTCTCAGCGCGTTCGGCGGCAGCAGGTGACGGACAGCAGTGCGAAAAGCCCCAGTCTACCTCCCCCGAAGTGCTTCAGGGCGGAATTGCTCCGGATCCCCGCCCCGTCATCAAGATGGGCAAGATCGCACTGCCGCGACATCGCGGAGAGACCGTGATGGTGAACGTGCGCGACGAGAGCGGCATCAAGCTGATCGGCGCCGAAGTCGTTCTCACCGATCCCCAGACTGGTGAAGCAGTCATTGCGGAACAGGAAGCCCCCGGACTCTACCGCTTCGACGGCGTAGAACCCGGCGTCTACACGGTATCGGTGACGGCTAACGGATTCACGAATCCGCTGCCCCGCTCGATTCGAATTCGCGCGGGCAAACAGGCATCGACGACCTTCACGCTCGAGTCGACAGAAGTGCACGTGATGCTCGGAGAGATGGTCGCACCGCAGCGCTGATTCGGACTCCCGGTTGCGGGGCGACCGCTCGGTGGACGAAGGCGGCTACGCCGTTTCGTCCGCCGAGCAGTAGGTGTCGCAAGCCCACTCCTGTTCGGCGAGCGATTCGACCGCGCCGGCCGATCCGATCATCGCCGCGGCCTCGATGACGCGTTCGTCCGAAAAGTAGGTCTCGACCCGTTCGAGCAGCTCCGGAATCGACTGTGATCGCAACAGGCTCTGACGGAAATCGGCGCCGCCCGGCAATCCCTTCGTGAAGTAGTTGCAGAGCTGTTTGAGCTTTCCGGGGATGGCCTTCTCGGGCAGATCGTCGCGGATCAACTCGTAGTACCGCAGGATCACCCGGTATTTCTCGTCGAGCGAAGGCACGGGCACGGCTTCGCCGCGCTGAAGCGCCTGAGCTTCCCGGAAGATGAACGGATTCGCGATCGCGCCGCGGCCGATCATCACGCCGTCGACGCCGGTCTCCTCGAGCCGCGCCAGCGCGCCACCCGGCGTGACGACGTCGCCCGAACCGACTACCGGGATCGACACCGCCTGCTTGACCTCCGCAATCCGGTTCCAGTCAGACCAGCCCTTGTAGCCCTGTTCCTTCGTGCGTCCGTGGACGGCGATCATCTGACCGCCGCAGTCCTCGATGAGCTTTGCAACTTCGACGCAGTTGACTAGATTGTCGTTCCAGCCGCTCCGGATCTTGACCGTCATCGGAATGGATATCGATCGCCTGATTCCGCGGAGGATCTTCTCGAGCTGCGGCAGATCCTTGAGAAGGTTAGAGCCGCCTCCGCCCTTGATGACCTTTTTCGCCGGACAACCGCAATTGACGTCGAGAATGTCGGCGCCCACCTCTTCGACTACCTCCGCTGCCTGCCGCATCCGTTCGTCGTTGTAGCCGAAGATCTGAATCGAGATCGGGCGCTCTTCGGGGAGGAACTTCAGGAGACGGTGGGTACGGAGGTTGCCGCGGGTGAGGCCCTCGACGCTGACGAACTCGGTCACGATCAGGCCGACTCCGCCAATCTCCTTGATGAGGCGGCGGAACGGCGAATCCGTCACGCCGGCCATGGGCGCGAGAATGAGATTCGGTTCGACCGGTACCCGGTTCGCGATGGAAAAGCCCGTCGTCATGCCAACGCGGGAGCTTACCATGCTCCGGAACGCGACCGTTGACGGTCCACGGACCCGTCCCGTAGAGTTGGCGTCCCGTTCGCGCTCCCTCTCCCACCTGTTCGAGTCGCGGACACGAATCTCCAGGATCACGAAGAAGGGCTAACCATGGCGATTGAGGTCGGCGGCGTCGAAGTCGGAGAAAAGATCTGGCACAACGGGGAGCTCAAGCCGTGGGCGGACGCGAACATCCACGTCATGTCGCACGTCGTGCACTACGGGTCGTCGCTTTTCGAGGGTATCCGATGTTACGCGACCGAACGCGGACCGGCGATCTTTCGCCTCGGGGACCACGTCAGGCGGCTCATGGACTCGTGCCACATCTACCGGATGCCCGTGAAGTACTCGCGCGACGAGATCGTCGCTGCCTGCCGAGACCTGGTGAAACTGAACGGATTTCAGGCCTGTTACATCCGTCCGATTGTGTTTCGAGGGTTCGGCACGTTCGGCGTGAATCCTTTCCCGGCGCCGGTCGAGACCTATATCGCGACCTGGGCGTGGGGAAAGTACCTCGGTGACGAAGCGCTCGAACAGGGTGTCGACACGTGCGTCTCGAGTTGGGCGCGCCTGGCTCCGAACACGTTTCCCGCAATGGCCAAGTCAGGCGCGAACTACATGAACTCGCAGCTGATCAAGATGGAGGCGATCGTCAATGGGTTCGTCGAGGGCATCGCTCTCGACGTCCAGGGGTACGTCTCGGAAGGGAGCGGAGAGAACATCTTTGTTGTCAGGAACGGCAAGGTGTTCACGCCGCCGCTCCACGCCTCGATCCTGCCCGGAATCACGCGGGCGTCGATCATCACCCTATGCAAGGATCTGGACATCCCGATCGTCGAGCGAGGCGTTCCGCGCGAACTGCTCTATGTGGCGGACGAGGCCTTCTTCACGGGAACCGCGGCCGAGGTAACGCCGATCCGCTCGGTCGACCGCATCCAGATCGGGGAGGGCCGGCGCGGACCCATCACAGAGCGGCTGCAGAAGGCATTCTTCGACGTCACGATGGGTCGAGCCGACGATGTGCACGGATGGCTGACGCCCGTCGGAGATTGAGACATCGGCATTCCGTGCGCTCTGTGACTCTGTGCTCTCCGTATGGCAACGCCACGGCCGTGGGCATACAGAGAGCCCAGAGTCACGGAGAACACCGAGCCACCGAGCGTTTTGACAC
>CAZQBW010000060.1:0-22711 GCA_964591515.1 uncultured Clostridia bacterium | reverse complement strand
AGTTCGCGTCGGCGACGAGGATCTTTGCTTGGCGATACGGCGCCTGATTGAGGACGAAGTCGGCGCGCTCCCGTCCATCCGGCTCGAACCGCCAGTCGTTGAAGAGCACCTCGCCGAAACCGGCGCGCTCGACGCGCTTGAGAAACTGCTTCGGCACGATCTGGTCCGTGTCGACGTCGGACCGGTCGAGCGGCGCGACGATACCGATGTGTTTTCGAAACGGTCTCATCTGAACTCCCACCCGCGGACGTCGACGAACCGGCCCGCGACCGCCGCGGCTGCAGCCATCGCCGGGCTAACAAGATGAGTGCGGCTGCCGCGCCCCTGCCGGCCTTCGAAGTTGCGATTGCTCGTCGACGCGCATCGCTCGCCGGGCTCGAGGGTGTCGGGGTTCATCCCGAGGCACATCGAACAGCCCGGCTCGCGCCACTCGAGGCCCGCCTCGAGAAACACCCGGTCGAGCCCCTCGCCTTCCGCCTCGCGTTTCACCGCCTGCGATCCTGGCACCACCATCGCGCGGACCCGCGGGTGCATCGTGTGACCGCGCACGACTGCAGCCGCTGCGCGCAAGTCCTCGATCCGTGCGTTCGTGCACGATCCGATGAACACCCGGTCGATCGCAATCGACTCGATGGGCGTTCCCGGCGCGAGGTCCATGTAGGCCAGCGCTCGTTCGGCAGCCGCGCTTCCTTCCCCGTCCGGCGTTGGCACAGACCCGGTCACCCCCACGACCATCCCCGGATTCGTTCCCCACGTGACGAGCGGCTCGATTCGCGCAGCGTCGATCGTCACGGACCGGTCGTACGTCGCACCCTCGTCGGTCGCCAGCTCGCGCCAGTCCGAAACCGCCGCATCCCACGCGGCCCCGGTTGGCGCGAATCGCCTCCCTTCGAGATAGGCGAACGTCGTCTCGTCCGGCGCCACGAGCGCCGCGCGCCCGCCCGCTTCGATGGACATGTTGCAGAGGGTCAGCCGCTGCTCCATCGTCATCGCGCGGACGGCCTCTCCCGTGAACTCGATGACGAAGCCGGATGCGCCCGACGTACCGATCGTGCGGACAACCTCGAGCGCTACGTCCTTCGCCGTCACGCCGCGCGGAAGCACACCTTCAATCCGGACCTCCATCGCACGGGGTTTTGTCTGCGGCAGGCACTGCGTCGCCAGCACGTGCTCGACTTCGGAGGTGCCGATGCCGAAGGCCAGCGCGCCGAACGCGCCGTGCGTGCTCGTGTGGCTATCGCCGCACACGATCGTCATTCCCGGCCGGGTCAGCCCGAGCTCGGGACCAATCACGTGGACGATTCCCTGCTCCGGCGAGTCGATGTCGTAGAGACGGATCCCAAACTCCGCGGCATTCTCGCGCAGCGCCTCGACCTGACGGCTCGCGAGGGCATCGGCGAACGGAAACGTCCGGTTCTTCGTCGGCACGTTGTGATCGATAGTCGCGACGGTGCGGTCCGGACGGCGAACGCTTCGGCCCTCGCGGCGCAGCCCCTCGAACGCCTGCGGCGACGTCACTTCGTGAACGAGGTGCAGGTCGATGTAGAGCAGCGGTGGCCCTCCGTCCGCATCATCCGGACGGACGACGACATGCCGGTGCCACAACTTGTCGAGCAGTGTGCGCGGCGTCGTCATACGGCGTGATACGGGTGGCGCATGTCGGCGACCTCGGCGACGGCGTCCGCAATGCGGCGACCCATCGTGGACGTCGTGACGGGAAGGCTGCCAACCGCGACGTCGGCCGTTCGATAGCCGGTCTCGAGCACGCTGACGATGGCGGCTTCGACGTCGTCGGCCTCGGCCTCGAGCCCGGCGTGCCTGAGGAGCATCGCGGCAGACGCGATGGCGCCAATCGGATTGGCGACCCCCTGACGTGCGATGGACGGCGCAGAGCCGTGAACCGGCTCGAAAATCCCCACTCGTCCACCGATGCTCGCGGATCCGAGCATTCCGAGCGATCCCGTGATGGCGGCGGACTGGTCCGACAGGATGTCGCCGAATAGGTTCTCGGTCAGGATGACGTCGAACCGGGTCGGGTCGGTCACGAGCAGCATCGCGCACGCATCGACGTACTGGTGCTCGAGGTCGACGTCCGGATAGTCGAGCGCCACGCGGCTGACGACCGTCCGCCAGAGACGCGACGTCGCGAGCACGTTCGCCTTGTCGACGGACGTCACCAGTCGCCTGCGCCCACGAGCTGCACGGAAGGCAACGTGGGCGATGCGCTCGATCGACGCCGTGCTGTATCGGCACGTGTCGAAAGCCTCGGCAGTCAAGCCCGCGCCCTCGATGCCCCTCGGCTCACCATAGTAGATCCCGCCAAGCAGTTCGCGAACGACGAGCACGTCGGATCCCGCGACGACCTCCGGCCGAAGCGGCGAGGAGCCGAGGAGAGCGCGGTGCGCGACCGCCGGTCGAAGGTTTGCAAACGCGCCGAGCGCGCCCCGAAGCGCGAGCAGTCCCGACTCCGGCCGCTGGCCCGCCGGCAGGTGGTCATACCGCGGCGACCCGACGGCTCCCAGGAGCACTGCATCGGACGCCAGGCACGCCTCGAGCGTCGACGGCGGCAGAGGGCGCGTAGTTTCGTCGATCGCCGCTCCGCCGATCGGGCGAACGTCGTAGGTGAAACAGTGCTCATGCAGTTGCGCAACGGCTTCGAGAACCCGCACGGCCTCGGCCGTGACTTCGGGACCGATGCCGTCACCGGGACAGACACAGATGTTCAGGTGCATTCGAGATTGCCTTCGGGCGCCGTCAGGCGCGTATGCCCACCAGGGCGCGGGAAGAGCCGTCGCGGTCGGCCGCGATCAGGGAGATGAGATCCTGGTCGAAGATCCGCTTCTTCCGGTCGGCGAGCGCCGTGAAGCGGTGGTAGATGCGGTCGAGATCCGTCGACGCAACCGTGTAGCCGAGTTCCGCGTATCGCAGCGCGAGCGCATGCCGACCCGAGTGCTTTCCGAGCACGATCGCGTTCGATGGCACGCCGACCGACTCGGGAGTCAGGATCTCGTAGCAGAGCGGATTCTTCAGAACGCCGTGCTGGTGAATTCCGGCTTCGTGCGCAAATGCATTGCGACCGACTATCGCCTTGTTCGGCTGCACTCCGAACCCGACGACTTCGGCGACGAGACAGCTCGCGGCGTAGAGCTGCGTGGCGTCGATGCCGGTCGCAAACGGGAGTCGATCGCGACGCACCTGCATCGCGGCGACGATTTCCTCGAGCGCGGCGTTTCCAGCGCGCTCGCCAATTCCGTTGATGGTGCACTCGATCTGCCGCGCGCCGGCCGAGGCCGCAGCCAGGCTGTTCGCGACTGCCAGGCCCAGGTCGTTGTGGCAGTGCGCGCTGACCAGGATCGGACGGCCAGCGACAACACGCTCGATAACCGTTCGAATGAGCTCGCCATACTCTCCGGGCGTCGTGTATCCGACCGTGTCGGGGACGTTCAGGACCGTCGCGCCTTCGTCGGCGACCGCCGCGAACACGTCGCAAAGGAACTCGACGTCGCTTCGCGTCGCATCCTCGGCCGAGAACTCGACCTCGTCGACGTACCTGCGCGCGATCCGCACGGCCCGGCGAGCCGCGTCGAGGACTTCAACACGTGTCTTGCCGAGCTTGAACTCGAGGTGGATATCCGACGTCGCGATGAACGTGTGGATGCGCGGGTGCGCGGCGCCCTCGAGCGCCTCGACCGCCCGGACAATGTCGCCCTCGGACGTCCGGCAGAGCGCCGCCACGGTCACCGAACGGCACTCGTGCGCGACCGCCGCGACCGCGTCAAAGTCGCCGTCGGAGGCAATGGGAAAGCCTGCCTCGATTACGTCAACCCCGAGCCGCTCGAGCTTCCGCGCCAGGCGCAGCTTCTCGTCGAGATGCATCGAGCACCCGGGCGCCTGCTCGCCGTCCCGGAGCGTGGTGTCGAAGATGTGTACCCGTTCCCGCATGTCCATCCGAAGTGTGAGCCTCCAGTGTCGTCGAACGAGCGCCACCCTACGGATCGGGCACTGGATAAGTCAAACCTATAATTTCTATGGAAACATAACCGATGCTGATACCATAAGCGCCGGTCGCCGGAGGGATAAGCGCAGCATGCCGATCGACATCTCCCAACTCGAGGTACTCGTGGCCGTCGCCCAGGAGCGCGGCTTCTCTCGCGCGGCCGAGCGGCTGTATAGAACGCAGCCGGCGGTGAGCCAGACGATCCGGCGGCTCGAGCTGGAGATCGGCGAGCCGGTTTTCGACCGCTCGTCGAAGGACGGCACGCTGACGGCAGCGGGGCAGGTGCTGCTCGACTACGCGGTCCAGATGCTGAACCTACGGCGCGAGGCGACGGAGGCCGTCCGCGAGCTGGCTGACTTCCAGCGCGGCAAGGTCTCGATCAGCGCCAACGAATACACGGTGATGCACCTGCTGCCGATCATCGACGTCTACCGGGCGCGCCATCCGCTCATCAAGATCGAGGTGAAGCGGAGTTATGGCAGCCGTATCCCGGCGGAGGTTCTCGGCCGGGACGTCGATCTCGGGATGATCACGTACAAACCCAATCACCCGGCGCTGGGCTCGTTGCCAGCCGGGTCGGACGAGCTCGCGCTCATTCTCGCGCCGTCGCACCCGCTCGCCGGGCGAGACGAAGTGTCGGTGCGGGAGCTCGGCGTCGAAGCGTTCGTCGCCCACAACGTGCGGTCCCCCTACCGCGAGCGCGTCGTCGAGACGTTCACGAAACACAAGACGCCGCTCAACATCGTGATCGAGCTGCCGACGCTCGAGTCGATCAAGCGCACCGTGGCGACGGGAATCGGCGTCGCGTTGATGCCGAAGCTCGCGGCAAGGACGGAGCTGGAGCGTGGCGAAGTCGTCGCGGTGACGGTCCGCGAGATGAAGCTCGAGCGGAAGCTGCACCTGATCTACCGGAAGGGGGCGAAGCTCTCGCACGCGGCGAAGGCATTCCTTGGATGTGCGCGCGAGGTGGCGAAGGCGCCGGCGCGGTAACGACCCTCGCCTCTTGCGCGAAGCGCCTTGGAGTGCGGCGCGGAGCGCCGTTTTGGATTGTGCTCCGCTTCAGGTCATCTCAGCTGCTGATTGCATCGCCGCCTACCGCCTGGCCCTCTTAGGATCCAAAGCGGCGCTTCGCGCCGCACTCCAAGGCGCTTCGCGCAAGAGGCGGGCCGACTGAGACTCCGGTGCCAGTCGCTTGCCGCTGAGACGACGCGGCAACTATACTGGCCGGCTGTGACAAGCGCGAAAACTCCATTGGAACGTGCCATTTCCGTGGTCGTTCCGCTCCTGAACGAAGAGCCCAACCTCGTCGAGCTCAAGCAGCGGCTCGACGCCGTTCTGCCGACCGTTGCCGACCGCTATGAGATCGTCTTCGTCGACGACGGCAGCCGCGACGGATCGTTCGGTACCCTTCGCGAATTGCACGAACTCGACCCGGAACACACGCGTATCGTGAGGTTCCGTCGCAACTTCGGCAAGTCGGCGGCGCTCGCAGCGGGTTTCGACCACTCGAGATTCGACATCGTCCTGACAATGGACGCCGACCTGCAGGACGTCCCCGAAGAAATCCCGAAGATGATCGAGAAGCTCGAGAAGGGCTCCGATCTGGTCTCTGCCTGGCGTGTGAACCGCAACGACCCGATCTCCAAGACGCTGCCGTCGAAGGTCTACAACTTCGTCACGCGACAGCTCACCGGCGTCCGCCTCCACGACTTCAATTGCGGCTTCAAGGCGTATCGGCGCTCGGTGCTCGACGAACTGCAGGTCTACGGTGAACGACACCGCTACATCCCGGTCCTGGCGAGTTACCGCGGCTTCCGCATCGGCGAGGTCCAGGTGAACCATCAGCCGCGCCTGCGCGGCAAATCGAAGTTCGGCTGGGAACGCTACTTCGGCGGGTTTTTCAGCCTGCTGACCGTCATCATGCTCGTCCGTTACACGAACAAGCCGCTCCATTTCTTCGGCTTCGTCGGCGTCGTCACGCTCTCCATCGGAACCGCAATCGACCTGTACCTCTCCATCCTCTGGCTCATTTTCCGGCGCCCGTTGAGCGACCGGCCGATTCTCATGCTCGGCACGCTGCTGATCATCATCGGCATCCAGTTCCTGTTCTTCGGGCTGCTTGCGGAGATGATCGCCTTCTCGGCCCGACGCGATAACGACTATTCGATCGTGGAGCGGGTCGACGTCGTCGAGGACGCTGCGCCTGTCCGGATTCCGGCCGCAGTCGAATAAGCCACCGAATCGTGCTCAAGAAGAAGCTCATAAAGGCCGCGGCGGCGGCTCTCGTCGTGACCGGCCGCGCCCTGAGTCCCAAGGTCGCGATGCGACTTGCGGACGGCTTCGCCCGTCGCTTCAAGCTCGACCCGAAGATCAACAAGCGTCAGCTGCGCGACAACCTGCATCGGTACTTTCCGGACCGTGACGACGCCTGGGTCGACTCGACGGCTGCCGATCTGCAGGCGAATGCTGCAAGGGCGAAGATCTTCGACAAGCACTTCGTCCCACGACTTTCCGAGAAGGAACTCGACGACCTCGTCGAAGTCGTAGGATTGGAGCACCTCGAGCGAGCGCGGCAGGAAGGTCGCGGGGTAGTCGCCATGGCGCTGCACTACGGTCGGTATTGGTGCTTTCCGACGTGGACGTCGCAGCACGGGTTTCTTACGACGGCATTCCAGTCAGCCGAAGGCCGGCTTCCAGCTGGCGACCGAATACTCTCGGGCGGCTCGTTCAACGCCAACGATCCTCGCTCGACGCTGCGCGCCGTCAAGACCATAAAGAAAGGCGCGATCTGTTTCCTGATCGCCGATGCCGGCAAGGTTGCAAACCCGGTCACTATCGACTTCGTTGGGCAGCCTACGCTGCTCTCGACCGCGGCCATTCGACTGGCACGCGCGGCCGACGCCTACGTGCTGCCGATGCTCGCGCCCATCCATCCCGACGACCCCGAGCGAGTCCAGGTGCGGATCTTCGAGCCCATCGACTCGCGCGAAGTGCCGTCCGAGGAACCCGTCGAGACGACGATGTCGCGCATAGTCGCGCCGTTCGAGCCGCTTGTCCGATCGAATCCCGAGCAGTGGTACGGGCTGCTCAACGCGCACAAACGCATCGCAAAGTCCGGAGGTGAGGAAGAATGACCGACGCTTCGAGCACGGACACGAAGCGCCAGCGCGTCGTCGCGATCGGCATCGACGGCGGCAGCTTCCGGGTACTTCGGCCGTGGATGGCAGAAGGGCACCTGCCGAACTTCGCGCGAATCGCGCGTGAAGGCGCTGTCGGCACGCTGATGTCTACGATTCCGCCCCTCACTCCGCCTGCGTTCGTCTCGTCGATGACGGGCAAGAACCCCGGCAAGCACAACATCTTCGACTTCGTCCGTGTGCCGCGCGACGGATATCGCAGGTCGGTCATCAACTCGACCCACGTACGCGGCAACAAGCTCTGGACGATCCTCAACCACTACGGCCGCAAGGCCGGCATCGTCCACTTCCCTGCGTCGTATCCGCCGGAGCACATCGACGGCTTCATCGTCGGAGGCATCCTCACGCCAAAAGGTGTCGACTCGCACACTTGGCCGGTGGAACTCGCGGACGAGCTGCGACGCGAGATCCCGGGTTACCGGATCTACCGCGGGCGGCAACACCTGCAGGGCGACCTCGACGGATACCTGGCTTCGCTCATCGAGACAACGCAGGTTCACGCAACCGAGGCCCTCTACCTGATGGAGAAGAAGGAATGGGACTTCTTCTTCCTCATGTTCAAGTACACCGACGGCGCGAAGCACATCTACTGGAAGTTCTGGGACCGGGAGCATCCGGACTACCCGGGGCCGAACCCGTACGAGGACGCCATCCTGAAGGTCTACCGTGAAGTCGACGATTACCTCGGGAAACTGCTCGACCGCCTCGACGACGACACTACCCTGCTCGTGTACTCGGACCATGGATTCATGTCCGTCCACACGTTTCTCCACCTGCAGAACTGGCTCGCGCGCGAGGGCTTCCTCACCGTAAAGACCGACGAGCAACGCAAGATGCGCACGCTGATGGCGATGCATCACTACGGATTCCGCCGCGACAACCTCGTCGGTTTCCTGAAGCGGCACCATCTGGGCTGGTTTCCGAAGCTCTTCCCCAACGCGGTAAAGGACAAGGTCCCACGCACGAGGCTCGGAATGAACGAGTTCGCGCGGTTCATCGACTGGAAGCGCACCAGGGCCTACCAGCTCGCCGAGTCCGGGCGGGGGATCAACCTGCACATCAAGGGACGTGAGCCGCTCGGTTGCGTGCCCGCCGAGGGCCCCGAGTACGAGGCGCTGCGCTCCGAGATCATGTACCGGCTGCGCGAGCTGCGCGATCCGAAGACCGGTGAGACGGTCGTCGCCGAGATGTGGACGAAGGACGAGATCTACACCGGTGCCTACCTGCGCAACGCACCCGACATCCTCATCGAGCTGAAGAAGGGCTACTGCTTCGCGGAAGGGTTCGGCAAGGACGTCTTCGTGAAGGCGGCGCGCGAGCCGTTCGACAAGTCCGCGAATCACGAGCTCGAGGGTGTGCTCTTCGCCCGTGGACCGCACATCCGAAAAGGCGTCGAGCTCGAGCCGGCGGACGTGATCGACATCGCGCCGACGGTTCTCTACGCGATGGGACTGCCAGTACAGGGCACGATGGACGGTCGCGCGCTCACCGAGCTCTTCGATCCGGAGTACGTCGCGACGACGCCGGTTGTCGTCGACAACATTCCCGAGCCACCCGACCCGGAAGAGGGCTACGACTACTCCGATGACGAGATCGGAAGCGTTCAGGACGAATTGAAGAGCCTCGGGTACCTTTGAGGGTTCCGCGAACTCGTCGATGATTCGAGCGATGGTTGACACCGAACTTCACACAGCCGAGCGTCCTATGGCGGACGCTCGGCTGCTCGACGCCTCGGTTGGCCTCGCGCTCGACCGTCTGGATCGACGCCGCCATCACATTTTCGCGATCTGGCTCGAGGGGCTCGCCGCGCACCTCTCGCCGCGCGTCCGTGAGCTCTCGGTCACGCGGGCGCACTCGCGGAACCGGCCGATGGACTTCGGTGACGCCGCGGAACACGTGGTCCCCAGACTGCTCGAGAGCCACTACGCGTACGCCTCGTTCGGGCCGCGTTGGTTCGACCGGCTCGGGCTCGACCTCGTGCACTTCCCGTTTCTCTTCGCGCCATACTCGTGGGCGGGATCGCGCGTAGCGCGCGTGGTGACGATCCACGGATCGGCTCGAAACGAAATGCCATACGACATGCGCAAGAGGTTCGGCCGCGGAAAGCTCGCGCGGATGACCGAGGCGCTCGTCGAGTACGACGCGATCCTCGCAGTCTCGGAGAGCGCACGTCGCGAGACATCGGAGTTCTACGGGATTCCGGCGGATCGGATACGCGTCGTCTACGACGCCATCGGTGAGCAGTTTCACCCGGGAGCGGCGGACAACCGCGTACTCGACGGCTACGGAATCCGCCGGCCGTTCATTCTTTCCCTGTGCACACTGCGTCCAAAGAAGAACGTCGGCACGACGGTCGCCGCCTTTGCCGAGCTCAAGCGACGTGGCGCGCCGCACCAACTCGTGCTCGTCGGCGACAAGGCCCCTGGCTACACGGAGGTCGACGAGCGCATCGCCGAGCTCGGACTCTCGGGCGACGTCGTCCAGACGGGCTTCGTCTCGGCCAGTCACGTGCCGGAGTTCTATCGAGGCGCCGAGCTGCTCGTCTTTCCGTCGTTTCACGAGGGCTTCGGCCTTCCGGTCGCGGAGGCGCAAGCCTCGGCGTGTCCCGTTGTCGCGACGAACACCTTCTCCATTCCGGAAGTGAGTGGAGGAGCTGCCGAGCTCGTCGATGATCCGCGCAGTGTCGACGAGGTGTCCGAGAGAGCGTGGAAGGTGTTGAGCGACGACGAGCATCGCTCCTCGCTCGTCGAACGGGGACTCGAAAACGTTCGCCGATTCCGATGGGACCGCATCATCGACGACACGCTATTGGCATACTCTGATGCGCTCGAGGTGGCCTCGGCGCGGCGCGGGGAAAGGCGATGACCGCGCCACGCGTAATCATGATCGGTCTCGATGGCGCGACGTGGCGCGTGCTGCGTCCGTGGGCGCTCTCGGGCGAGCTGCCGAACCTCAAGCGCATCATCGAGGGCGGAGCGACCGGTCCGCTGCGCTCCACGCTTCCTCCGCTCACGCCGACCGGCTGGACATCCGCCGCGACGGGAAAGGCGCCCGGCAAGCACGGCGTCTATTCGTTCTTCAGGCCAATGCGCGCGAGCTATCGCCGAAACGTGTTGAACGCCCGCGATTGTCGCGCGGCGAAGATCTGGCAGATCGTCAACGCGTATGGCCGGAAGGCCGGCATCGTCCATCTGCCGCTCACATATCCGGTCGACCGCGTGGACGGCTTCATGGTCGGCGGGATGATGACGCCGACGACGGCGCGCGACGTTACGCATCCGCCCGAACTGCTCGACGAGCTCGAGGCGCAGATCCCCGGGTTCACCCTGAACGTCGACACGACGACGATCAAGACGGGCCGGCTCGACGAGTTCCTCGCCGATTCGATCGAGCACGTGCGCCGCCATCGTCACGAGATGGGCTACCTGATGGACACGAAGGCGTGGGACCTGTTCTGGATCATGTTCTACAACGTCGATCCGATCGCCCACTTCTTCTGGAAGTTCATGGACCCGAAGCACCCCGGCCATCCGGGCCCGAACCCTTTCTCGAATGCGGTGCTCGACATCTATCGGGAGGCCGACCTCGCGATCGGCGAGGCGATCGACCGGCTTGGACCGAACGACCACGTCGTGCTGCTCTCCGATCACGGCATGGAGCCTACGCACACGAACGTTCACCTGACGTCGTGGCTCATCGACGAGGGCTACCTCGTGCTGCGCAGCGAGCGGCGGCAGGCGACGAGCGAAGCGCTCTACCGCGCGGGATTCCAGCGCGAGCGGCTCGTCTACGCTCTCAAGAAGGCGAAGCTTGGCTGGTTGCCGAAGCTTTTCCCCGACCGGATGAAGGACAAGGTTCCGCGAGCGCGAAAGACCTTCAAGGAAATCGAGAACAACGTCGACTGGGCCCAGACCCGCGCCTATTTTCCTTCAGCAGGCGGCCGGGCCATCTGGATCAACCTGCAGGGTCGCGAACCGGCCGGAATCGTCGATCCGGCGGAGTTCGAGACTCTTCGCGCCGAAATCATTGGAAAGCTGAAGGCGCTGCGGGACGAAGCCGGCCGGCCAGTCGTTCGAATGGCTCTCACGCGCGAGGAAGCCTACTCGGGCGAGTTCATTGCCGATGCGCCGGACATCGCGCTGCTCGCCGAGGACGGCTTCTACTTTGCGGAGGGTATCGAGCGACCGGTCCTTCGTCAGAACGGGGCGAAGAATACGGAAAAGTCGGGGAACCACCACGTCGATGGCATCGTTGCGGTCTACGGGCCGGGCATCAGGCCCGATCACGCGCTCGAGGGCTCGAGAATAATCGACGTGGCACCAACTGTATTGCACCTGATGGGCCTGCCGACGCAGAAGGACATGGACGGCCGTGTGCTCGAGGAGGCGCTGACCGCCGAATATCGGGAGTCTCATCCGGTCGCGTACGACCAGGCACGAATCGAGCTCGAGGGTGGCGACTTCGACTACACGGACGACGACCGGGGCCAGATCGAGGCACGACTCAAGGAAATGGGGTATATGTGATGCAGTCCGGCGCATTGGCCGGCTGCCACGGGAGGCATACGAACATGCAGATGAAGACCGAACCGATTCTCCTGACGATCCTCGCCGGCGCACTTGCGCTCGGCGCCTGCTCGAGCGTCGGTCCAAAGAAGAAGGAAGGGGCAGCCGAACCGCCAAAGGCCGCGCAGACGGCGCTCTACGAGTACGACCTCACAAAGCCGGATGGGCCGATGTACCAGATGCTTCGAGCCGCACAGGAAAGGGACGAGGCGCTCTTCCGCGCGAGCTTTGCTCCTTCAGTCGACACGTCGTGGCTCAATGAGAACGCGTTCCGCAAGTTCCGCAAGAAGGTCCTCGGGAATCACATCTCCCCGGTGCCGGAGAGCGTCGTGATGGAAGGCGACAGCAATGCCGTCGTGAGGCTGCGCAATGCTCGAGGTCGCGAGATTCCGGTGAAGGTCACGAAAGTCGATGGGAAGTGGCTGATCGCCGAGATCCAGTTCGGTGAGAAGTTCAAGAAGCGATACAACGAGAAGCATCCCGGGGCTGCTCCGCCGGCTCCCATGGCTCCGGCAGCGCCCGCTCCGGCGCCAACCGGCAAGCCGGCCTGACCGGAATCCATACCCCTGTGAGCGATCGAGTACTCGTCATCGGCCTCGACGGCGCGACGTGGACGGCCCTCGACCCATTGATGGCCGAGGGTCGTATGCCCGCGCTCTCATCGCTTGTCGAGCGGGGGTTTCGAGCGCCACTCGAAAGTACAGTGCCTCCTGTGACGGCGCCCGCGTGGTCGTCTTTCATTACCGGGCAGAACCCGGGCCGTCACGGCATCTATCAGTTCTACGAGATCGATCCGTGGAGTGAACGAGCGCTCGGCCGCGGCGCCGAGACGTTTCTTGCCGAGCCCGGAGTCGTAGTCAATGGCAAGGCCCTCGGCGGGCCGAAGCTCTGGGAAGTGGCGAGCGATGCCGGGAAGCGATGCGTTTCGATCAATCTGCCGATGACCTATCCGCCATCGCCGATCAACGGCCTGATGGTTACCGACATGCTCACGCCGCCGGGATCGAAGCGGTTTACGACACCGCCCGAGCTCGCCGACGAGCTGACGGACTACGAGATCGACCTGACGCCGCGCGAAAAAGACTTCTCGTCCTCTCACGACGCCTTTCTGACGCGAGCCGAGCAGGTACTCGACAAGCGGGGCCGTGCCGTCCAGAAGCTCTTCGAACGCGAGGCCTGGGACCTCTTCGTCGCGGTCTTCACAGAGACGGACCGTATTCAGCATCGATACTGGCAGTATCTTGATCCTGCGCTCGCGTGGAGCCACGGACACGAGCACGAGGACGTTCGCCAGCGTGTCATCGGACTGTACGAGCGTCTCGACGGGCATCTCGCGCGCCTGCTCGACGCCGCTGGCGACCGTTATCGCATCGTACTGGCATCAGACCACGGCTTCGGATCGGCGGCGTTCCGGCGCATCAACATGCAGGTGCTCGCCGGCGCGATCGGACTTGGAGGACTGCCGGCAGCTTCGTCCCGTCTCGCGAAGCTCGGTATCACCAAGAAGCGTCTCTACAAGTACCTCGGTTTTCTCGTGCCGGAAGGACGCTTGCGAAACGCCGAGCGCATGGCTCGCGACCGCGCCCTTCGCGACGTGAAGGGAAAGCTCGTCAAGCTGCACGACTACATCGGCGGCGTCTGGATTCACGCGGCGTCGCGAGGCGGGCCGGTGGCAGATGAAGACGTGCCGAAGTTCCGCGACAGCATCATCGAACGGCTGCGGTCGCTGATCAACCAGGGAACTGGAACTCCGATCGTCGCTGGCGCGCTGCCACGCGAGCTCGTGTTCACCGGCGAGCGGGTGACGAGCGCTCCAGACGTGATCTTCTTTCTCGACGACCGCTACGGACTTGATCCCTCGCCGCGCGAACAGGCGCTGATCTACAAGTGGGATCCGCCGAATTCCGGGACACATCGGTCGGACGGCATCTTCCTCGTGGCAGGCGACGGGATCGCGAAGGGCCATCCAGCGACCCCGCTTCGGATCGAGGACTGCGCACCGACGATCCTCCACCTGCTTGGGCTGCCGGTTCCAGGCGCGATGGACGGTCGCGTCATCGTCGAATCGCTGAGCCCCGAGTTTCTGGCATCGCGTCCCGTTCAGCTTTCAGGTGACAGTTACACGGCGTCTACGGGCGGCGGCTCGTGGGACTCGGACGACGATCAGGCGGAAATCATGGAACGGTTGCGCGGCATCGGGTACGTGGAGTGAATGGACAGGAACTGACGGCGCCGGCGAATCGAGGACGTCGGACCGCAAGGCCGATCGTCGCGATCGCCGTCGACCGGCTCGACCGCCGGCGCCACACGTTCGGTCTGTTGCTCGAGCACCTGGTAAGCGCTCTTCGTGACGAAGCGCCGGATCTCGAGATCGTCCTCGTTCGCGATCGACTCCGTACGGACATTCTCGTCGAGGGCGTTCGAGAGCTCTTCGTCCCGGCAGCGCTTTCTCGGACGTCGGCCTACGCAAGGCTCGCGCCGCTCTGGCTGGCTCGTCACGGAGTGTCGCTCGTTCATTTTCCTTTCCTCTTCGCACCGGCGACCTGGGCCGGGACGTCGTTGCGACGCGTGGTGACGATTCACGGTGCGTCACGGGCCGCGCTCGACGACGAGCTCGTGTCGAGATTCTCGGAATCGGAGCTGGCGCGCACTCGACGCAGGCTCGGTGCATTCGATCGCGTGATCACGGTGTCGGAATCGGCGAAGCGCGAGGTTGTCGAACACTATCGCGTTCCGCAGGACCGCGTGACGGTCGTGTACAACGGCGTTGGAGAAGGATTTCGGCCTGACGCCTGGACCGGAGAGGCGTTGGCGAAGTACGGCGTGCGCCGTCCGTACATCGTCACCGTTTCGACGATCAAGCCGAAGAAGAACGTCATTGCTTCCGTGCGCGCCTTTGCCCGGCTGCGCGAGCTCCATCCCGATATGCCGCATCAACTCGCGCTCGTCGGGTACACGATGCCGGGATACACCGAGGTCGAGGACGAGATTCGCAAGCTCGGTCTCACGGAGCACGTCGTTACGACCGGATGGACCGAGAGCGCCGACATCCCCGCGCTCTACGCGGGCGCCGATCTCGTCCTGTTTCCGAGCCTGCACGAGGGATTCGGCCTTCCCGTCGTCGAGGGGATGGCGAGCGGGGTTCCCGTCGTGGCGTCGAACGTCTGTTCGATACCGGAGGTCGGCGGCGACGCAATCCTGACGTTCGATCCATCCAATCTCGACGAAGTCGCCGGCGCCGCAGAACGCGCACTCTTTGATACTTCAATGCGGTCAACGCTCGTCGAGCGCGGCCTGGGGCGTGCGGCAAGATTCACCTGGGCCGAAGCTGCGCGGAGGACCGGCACCGTCTACCGCGAGCTGCTTGTCCGACAGCAGCGGCCACAGATCTGATCTGTGTTTCACGCGTGCTCCTCTCTGGACGATACTCTGAATCAATGCCGCTCCGAGTCCTGCTGACCTGCAAGTACCTGCCTCCCGAGGCCGAAGGCGGCGGTGCGCTGACCGTTCACGCCCTGGCGCGGGCGCTTGTACGCGAGGGGCTCGAGGTCACGATACTCAAGGCCCGCTCAGAAACGCCGTCGGAAGGTAAAGAGTGGGATGGTCTGAACGTAAACGAGACCGAATATCGCGACCGGTTCGACTATCGTGCACGTGGACTGCCCGACTTCTACGGCCATCTCGTCGCCAAGGCATTCAACCATCGCTCGTACCGCCGCGCCCTGCAGAAACTGACGGGCGCGCATGTTTTCGATCTCGTGCACGCCCAGAACCACACGACCGCGCTCGCCGCCGCCTCGTTGCGATCGCAGAATGGCCTGCCGCTTGCCGCGACGCTTCGCGGGCACGGACTGTGGTGCTTCGTGCTCGGCAAGGCGCTGCCGGACGGCACTCCGTGCTCCGGCTGCATCACGGCCAACCAGATTCCCTGCCTCTCGGCAACGAGCGCGGTGACGCCTCCGACCGTGATTCCGAAACTGGCGTCGATGAAGGCCTGGATGCGATTCCAGGACCGTCTTGCACGTCGTATCGATCTCATGCTGCCCATCAGTACGATGATGGCCGACGAGGCAAAGCACTACGACCGTCCGATCCGCATCATCCCGGATCTCGTTGCCGATCCCGGGAGCGCAGCTGGGCCTTTGCCCGAGGCGGCTCGCCGGGCGCTGGCCGATCGCGAGCCCGGTCAGCGAGTCGCGCTCTATGCGGGTCGACTGGCGCCGAACAAGGGTCTCGATCTCGTGCTCGAAGCTGCCGCCGAGCGTCCGGAATGGCGATTCGTCGTCGCCGGCGACGAAACGCGCGGCGAGTATCCGTCGCTCCTGCACCGTCGCGCGGACGAACGCGGATTGACGAACATCCGGTTTCTCGGCTGGATCTCGAATGCCGAGATGCCGGCGGTCTACGATGCGGTGGACGTGGTCCTCCTTCCATTCCTTCGACCCGAGCCCCTGAGTCGCGGCATGGTCGAGGCGCTCTCGCGCGGCCGCCCGCTTGCGGCAACCGCGCACGGAGGACCGCTCGACGCGGTGACCGACGGCAAAAACGGCGTTCTCTTCCATGCTACCGTCGCGGGGCTGGTGGATGCTCTGGATAGGCTGTCGTCGTCGAACCTGGCGGCGATGGGCGCCGAGTCGCGGCGGGTATTCGAGGAGCGCTTCCATCCGGACCGCGTCGTCCGTGACCATCTCGACGCCTACGAACTGCTTATGAAGACGACCGGGAGGATTTCGTGACGGATGCCGGACCATCGCTCGGCGCTCGCGTAGGACTCGTCGCGACCGGAACGTTCGACGATCCGACCGGCATCGGCACATACACGCGACAGCTGTCGATGCGTCTGCCCGGACGGATCGACGACTTCGTGTGTGTGCGCGACGAAAAGGACGACTCGCCGGAATTTCTCTCAGGCACGCTCGTCCTTCCCCGCTCGATGCGTCTGGGCATGATCCGGCGCGTTGCGGCGCCGTTCTACATGGCCTGGAAGGGATTCGACCTGCTCCACTTTCCATCGGAGCCCGATCTGTACCTGCTGCGCTCCGGCCGAGCCAGGATCGTCGTCACGATTCACGGTCTCGCATCAATCCGGCTGCCCGCCGATTTGCACGAGAAGCTGCCCCGTCGAGCCCAGATCAAGTACCGGCATCTGCTCGAAGCCAGCGATCACATCATCACGGTGTCCGAGAGCTCGAAGCGCGACATCATCGACGTCTACGGTGTACCGTCGGAGAAGATCACGGTCGTCTACAACGGGATCGACGAGGTCTTCAACCTCGAGGCCGACGAGCTTCCGAAGATCGACACCGGCGACCGCCCGTATCTACTCTCGGTCTGCGCCCTTCTGGCGAAGAAGAACGTCCGCGCGATCGTCCTCGCGCTTGCGGCGCTCAAGGAGCGCGGTCTCCCGCACCGGCTCGTCCACATCGGTCCTCCTGGGCCAGCGCAGGAAGCCATTGAGGCCGAGGTCCGCCGGTTCAACCTTCGCACCGACGTCGAATTCAAGGGCTATGTTTCGAAGGACGAGCTGGCCGCGTACTACCACTCTGCCGATGCGCTGCTCTTTCCGTCGTTTCACGAGGGCTTCGGAATTCCGATTGTCGAAGCAATGGCGTCGGGGTGCCCGGTCGTGACTTCCACGGCATTCTCCATGCCCGAGATCGCCGGAGATGCCGCGCTGCTCGTCGATCCTTACAACGTCGAATCCCTGATCTCGGTAACGCACCGGCTTCTCACGAATCGTTCACTTCGGGAGGAGATGGTCGAGCTGGGCCTCCAGCGCGCCCGCCGGTTCTCATGGAACCGTTGCGCGGACGAAACGGTGGCAGTGTATCGTCACGTCTTGAAATGACCGATCGCACGTCGGCCGGACCGAGACTTGTCGTCGTCACGCTCAACTGGAACGGGTCGGGCGACACGCTTGCGTGTCTCGACAGCATCGAGGTTTCCAGGCCGGACGACATCGAGGTGATCGTCGTCGACAACGGTTCCGAAGCGGCTGACGTGGAGCGCGTCGCCGGTGCCGTCGCCAGCCGGCCTTGGGCATCGCTCGTGAGGAATCCGGTGAATCTGGGATTTACCGGCGGTTCGAATGGTGGGATTGCCATCGCGCTCGAGCGCGGTGCGCAGGCGGTGATGCTGCTCAACAACGATGCCCGGGTCGAGGCGGGAGCCTTCGACGCATTGCTCGACCACCTCGAGAAGAGTCCCGAAGCGGGGCTCATCTCTCCGCTCATACTCGACGAGTCCGGTGAAAGGATCTGGGCAGCCGGGGGCGTCAGGGCCCGCCGGGAGGTCGTCTGCCGCCTCGGTCTGGCGCGACGCCCGGTCGCGGACGCTCCGTCTGAACCGTTCTCGAGTTACGCACTCATTGGCTGTGCCATCGTCGTCCGCGCAGAGGTCATAGCCGGTGTCGGGAACCTCGACGACGACTACTTTGCGTACCTCGAAGACGTCGACTATTCGGTTCGAGTGCGAGAGGCCGGCTGGCGGCTCGACGTCGTTCCCGCGGCCCGCATCCGCCATCGTGTCTCTGGAGCCACTGGAGGTGGCTACACCCCGCTGCGCAGTTACCTGCTCGGGCGTGGGACGGCGATGTTCGTGCGCAAGCGCGGCGCGTTCGACCAGCGGCTTGGCTTTGCCATTGCCGGACCCCTCGGATTGCTTGCGGCGCTCGTTCGCGAGGTACCTCGTGGCAACGGAGCTGCAGTCATCGCCAAACTACGAGGGTACGTGGACGGGCTACTCGCCCGACGCGTCGACGACCGCTATCTGAAGCGCTGATCAAGTCACGGGCGCTCGTCCGGCGCTTCGCGCAACGCTCATAATCCTTCCATCTTTTCGCCGACGCGTCGGAGCGTGGCGATGATGAGCACGAAGATGGGAGGAAACAGGATCGCGCCCATCATTGCGTCCTTCGGAAATCCGCCCCCCGAGAATGCGCCGCCCGAAGCCATGTCGAGCAGCACACCCGCCGCAAGCGATCCGCCGTAGCCGACACCCAGGAACATGAGCGCCGTCGCCCGCGTGAACGGCTTCGATGAGGGCTCCTCGAGCGTCGTCACGCTCGGAGTCGGCGGCCGGTAAGTATAGTGCTCGAGCGCGCGACGGATCACGGTCAGCAGATAGAAGATCCCTATGAGCGAAAAGACTCCGGCCCCGACAGCAATCGGCCACTCCGACGGTGCGAACCTCAGCGGCTTCACAAGGGCGAAGATGAACGTCGACAGGAAGAGCGTTACCAGCACCGTGACGATCTGGCCGCGGGTGTGGGTCTCGCGGCGATCCTCCTCGATCATGTCGTCGACGATGCGGTTGATCTTCCTTTGATACGCAACGACCTGCTGACGGTGCGACGCGTAGAACGTGATCGGCGTTACCTGGACTGTCTCGCCCCGGTCGTACTGGGCGCGCTTGTCCGAATCGATGAGGATCCGATAAGCCTCGGTGACCTTGGCGAAGTCGGCAGCGGTCTCAGGAGAGCGGCTGGTATCGGGATGGACCGTGCGCACGATGCGCCGGTACGCCGACCGAATGTCCTTCGTGGACGCATTGGACGGCACGCCGAGCCGCTTGTAGAGATCGTCCATCGGTCTGCTCCACTGGGGAGGGCGGTGGCTGGCCGGTGGGGCCGCTCCGGATTCCGGCGGCCGAAACCGCTGGAGGCATTGTACGTGCCGGTCCTCGCAGCGCGCAATTCAGGCTCCGTCCCGGTGCTATACTCGGCATCGATCTCGGCGCGGTTTCGTCGCCGACGCGTCCGCGCACGTTCTCAACGGTCTATCCAACCGAGGAAATTCATCATGCTGACTCCCGGACAGAGTGCACCGGCCTTTACGGTCGAGTCACACGACGGGGAGACGGTCTCGCTCGCGGATCTGGCGGGCTCGAACGTCCTTCTCTGGTTCTACCCCAAAGCCGACACTCCTGGCTGAACGATCGAAGGCAACGGATTCCGTGATCGAATCCGACAATTCGACGAGCGTAACTGCAAGGTCTTCGGCGTAAGTTTCGATACCAAGGAAGAAAACAACGCCTTCGCCTGCAAGTTCACATTCCCCTTCCCTCTTCTCTGCGACACGACTCGCGCAATGGGTCTGGCCTACGGAGCTGCGGATTCCGCGGATGCGGGCTACCCCAAACGTATCTCCTATCTGATCGGTCCCGAAGGTAACGTTCTCGTCGCCTACGAGAAAGTCGACCCGACGGGACATCCCGAACAGGTACTTGCGGACCTCGATCGATTGGCCTCCGCTTGAACGGGCCGGGGCCACGGTGGTATCCTGCGAGTGGACACCGGTACGAACAGCATGCGTCCCCTCTCTTCATCGTGGCCCCGTTCCGTGTGCCCTCCATTCGTTGCATCCCGTCATTCAGTCAATCCGCTCGTAGCTCCGTAAATCGGTAGGAGGTGTTTGTGGGTTTCAAAGTGGGCGAGAAGGTCGTGTACCCGAACCATGGCATCGGCGTCATCAAGGAGATCACTGTGCGCGAGAGCGTCGAGTTCTATAAGCTCGTGCTTATGGAAGGCGGCGACTCGCACGTCCACGTCCCGGTCGCGAAGGCCGATGAAGTGGGCCTCCGGCCGCCGATCAAGTCGAAGGAATGCGAGCGGCTCATGAAACTGCTCAGCGAGAATTTCGCCGCACCACCGTCGGACTGGAAGGACCGATACAAGGAGTTTCTCGAGAAGATGCGGACGGGTGACATCTTCACCGTCGCCGAGGTCCTCAAGACCCTCACATATCTCAGTCTGCGGAAGCCATTGTCATTCCGCGAGAAGCGTTTGCTCGAGCGAGCCCGCTTCCTCGTTGTGAGCGAGATCGCGATGGTCGGCCGCAAGCCGATCGCCACGATCGAGGGCGTCGTCGACGAGGCCCTGACGAAGGCCTGCTCCAAGCATACGAACGGCGAAGACCAGATCGTCGCCGTGGCAGCGGCCGCCCGCTAGACCGTGCATCAGTACCGGTAGTCTCACGATCAGAAGACGTCTGATCGTGAGACTACCCGGTCGCTAACGCTTCCGGTACTGATCAGAGCTTGGCCGCATTGGCCAAGCGCAACGCTGTTCGCGTCCTTCCTAACGCCAGCATCACATCAAAAATTCCCGGTCCGACCGGCGAGCCCGTCAGCACCGTCCGCGAGCCGTTTATGAGGACACCCGCCTTGACGCCTGCTTCTTCGGCGTACGAGCGCAAGACCGTCTCGGCCGACTCGAGCGTGAACGGCTCCAGATTCTCATAGCGTCGCCCGAGCTCCTCGAGCAGTTCCAGCGTCTTCGGGTCGCCCAGATTCTTCGCTCTCGCCTTCGGGTCAACCGGATAGTCATCCGCCCAGAACGCACGATTGTTCACCGAGAAGTCGTCGAGCGTTCTCGCCCTCGCGCGCAAGAGAGCGACCGTCGACCGAAACCAGTCGCGACGACTTCCATCTTCTGCGTACTCGTCGGACCACAGTCCCCTGGATCGAAGCTCGCCCTCGACCAGTTCGAGAATCCGCTCCTCCGGCAACGCCTTCGACAGGTACTCGGCGTTCATCCAAAGACCTTTCGCGTCCGTCCACGACCGGTCGTCGGCGTCGCTGAAGTTGAAGATAGCGTCAGCGCGGTTGATGCCCTCGAGCGAGAACTTCGCAATCAGCTCGTCGAGTGACATCACCTCTTCATCGGTCCCGGGAGACCAACCGAGCAGCGCTATGAAGTTGCGGAACGCTTCTGGCACGAATCCGCGGTCGCGATACGTCGTGAGCGACACGACCGGACCGTGCTTGCGCTTCGAGAGCTTCGAGCGATCCGGGGCGAAGATCAACGGCAGGTGTGCAAACGTAGGCGGCTCTGCCTCGAGCGCTCGATAGATGAGGATCTGCTTGTGCGTATTCGAGACGTGGTCGCGGCCGCGAATCACGTGCGTTATGCGCATGTCGATGTCGTCGACGACGACAGAGAGGTTGTAGAGCGGCGAACCGTCGGACTTCAGCAGGACGAGGTCTTCGATGGACTTCACGTCGACGGTCTGGTCGCCGTAGACCGAATCGACGAACGTCGACACTCCTTCCTCCGGGACCTTGAGACGAACGGCAAAAGCCTCGCCATCGGCGGCGCGACGATCGGACTCCGCAGGATCGAGGTCGCGATAGGGATTGCGGACCTTCTCGCCGGCGTTCGCGCGCGCGCGATCGGCGATGTCGGCCTTCACAGTCTTGTCGTCGGTCGCCTGCTTCGGCGTGAAGTCGCGGTACGCCTTTCCCGCTGCCACGAGCTGTTCGACGGCGCTGCGATGCCGATCGACGTAAGCGGACTGATAGAACGGACCTTCGTCCCAGTCGATTCCGATCCACTCCAGTCCCTCGAGAATCGAACGCGTCGATTCGTCAGTCGACCGCTGCTTGTCCGTGTCTTCGATCCGCAGAATCATCGTCCCGCCGTGTTTGCGGACGAAGAGCCAGTTGAAGAGCGCCGTGCGCGCGCTGCCGATATGCAGGTAGCCGGTGGGCGACGGTGCGAACCGCACCCGAATTGGATTGGCCATCTTTAGGTCCCTTCAATGCAAAGAGGCAAGCGCTCGCTTGCCTCTTTGTCCTGTCCAGAATGAAAGCGGAGACGGCAGGATTCGAACCTGCGGTACCCTTTCGGGCACAACGATTTAGCAAACCGCCGCCTTAAGCCACTCGGCCACGTCTCCGGAAAGCGACGCCGGCATTTCTACCGGAGCCCTTCGTCCATTGTCAACCAAACCCACCGACAGGTGCGTAAGACGACCCACGGCCAGCTCGTGTCTCCGCGTCTCCGTGACTCCGTGTCTCTGTGCGCTTACCTCCTCCGGTTTGGCAGAGCTATGCACACAGAGACACAGAGTCGCGGATACACAGAGTTGCCCATGCGGCTTCGCCGTACCCCCTTTGATGAAACGGACCGGATTGGAAGCAGACCGTCCTGGAGCGACATTTGCGGCCCACGG
>CAZQBW010000059.1:0-22784 GCA_964591515.1 uncultured Clostridia bacterium | reverse complement strand
AGGCGCGTGATCGAGTCGAGCAGGATGACGACGTCGCGACCGTACTCGACCAGGCGCTTCGCCTTTTCGATGACCATGTCGGCCACCTGCACGTGGCGCTGAGCGGGCTCGTCGAACGTCGAGCTGATGACCTCGCCGTGCACGGACCGCTGCATGTCGGTGACTTCCTCGGGCCGCTCGTCGATGAGCAGCACGATGAGCGTCGCCTCGGGGTGGTTGCGCGTGATCGAGTTAGCAATCGACTGCATGAGCATCGTCTTGCCAGTGCGGGGCGGCGCGACGATCAGCGCTCGCTGGCCCTTGCCGATCGGGACGACGAGGTCGAGGACGCGCGACGACAGGTTGTCGCTCTCGGCCTCCATCCGCAGTCGCTCGTTCGGGTAGAGCGGCGTCAGGTTGTCGAAGAAGACGCGCTCGCGCGCCATCTCGGGCGGCTCGAAGTTGATCGCCTCGACCTTGATGAGCGCGAAGTAGCGCTCGCCTTCCTTCGGCGGACGGATCTGCCCCGAGATCGTGTCGCCGGTGCGCAGGTCGAACTTCCGGATCTGCGACGGGCTGACGTAGATGTCGTCGGGTCCGGGCAGGTAGTTGTAGTCCGGCGCGCGCAGAAAGCCGAAGCCGTCGGGCAGGGTCTCGAGAACGCCTTCCGAAAAGATGAGGCCAGACTTCTCGGTCTGCGCCTGCAGGATCTTGAATATGATCTCCTGCTTTCGCATGCCAGTGGCGCCGGCAATGTCGAGCGCCTTGGCAATCGTCGTGAGCTTGGAGATCGACATCTCCTTCAGCTCGGCGATGTCCATCAACTCGGTCTCTTCAGCGTTTGACTGCTCTTCTGACGACATAAACGCATTCACCTCGAAAAGCGCGGGCGCTTCTGTAACTCCGCTTGTTTGGTGATTGTTCCCTGGGTTGGGAGGTCGATGGCAAGGCAGGCGTGCGGCCCGTCGTGTGTGGGGGAGCGCGTGCTCCTCAGCTGTTCAACGAATAAGCGCGGTCAGTTCGGACGGAAGAGCTCGGTCCGGTCCGTGATGGCCTTCCAGATTCGGTCGGCCCCACGCCCCGTAACCGAGGAGTATGGAAGAATCGACTCGAGTCCCATGCCGAGGCTCTCGGAGGTAACCCGCAGGGAGCTTCGGAGTTGATTGTTGGAGAGTCGATCCGCCTTGGTGGAAACAACGATGAACGGCAGTTCGGTGTGTTCGAGCCAGGACTTCAACTGCAGATCATTTGCCGTGGGAGCGTGTCGCGAATCGAGGATGAGGATTGATAGCACGAGCTCCTTTCGGTTCGCAAGGTAATTCTCGACCATCGCGCCCCACTGTTTCTTGATCGCCAGCGGCACCTTCGCGTAGCCGTAACCTGGCAGATCCACGAACAAAATCGACTTGTTGACGCGGAAATAATTGATGAGCTGGGTACGTCCGGGAGTGTTGCTCGTGCGGGCCAGCTTCTTGTTGAGAAGGCTGTTGAGAAGGCTCGACTTGCCGACGTTCGACTTGCCCATGAACGACACTTCGGGCAGTCGCTCGTTCGGATAGCCCTCCGGCCCGGCGGCACTCGTCACGAACTCGGCAGATGTGACCTTCATCAGGAAAGGCGGCCACAGATCTTCACAGATGCCACAGATCTGAATCTGTGACATCTGTGTTCATCTGTGGACTTACTCTGCCCGGCCTTCGGGTTGCACGTCGGTGCGGCGCGCAGTCCAGAGCGGGACCTTCGCGAAGGAGTCCTCCTGGACCGGATACTCGACGAGCGCGATCTGCAGGGCCTCGTCCGTCGTCTCGATCAGGTGGATCTGCATCGCCGAGCGCACGTCTTCGGGCAGCTCGACGAGGTCCTTCTCGTTGTCCTTCGGCAGGATCACTGTCGGAATCCCCGCCCGGTGGGCGGCGAGCAGCTTCTCCTTGATGCCGCCGACTGGCAGCACCTTGCCACGCAGCGTGATCTCGCCCGTCATCGCGACGTCACGTCGAACCGCCGTGCGCGTGAGCGCCGACACGATCGCCGTTGCCATTGCGACTCCGGCCGACGGCCCGTCCTTCGGAATTGCTCCCTCCGGCACGTGCAGGTGGAAGTCGAAGTTGCGGTAGAAGTCGCTCGCCAGATCGAACGCGATCGCGCGCGACCGGACGAACGTCATTGCCGCCTGCGCAGACTCCTGCATCACGTCGCCGAGTTTTCCCGTGATCGAGATCTTGCCGCGGCCGGGCATCAGCGTCGCTTCGATCTGCAGCACCTCGCCACCGACCTCCGTCCAGGCCAGGCCGTTCGAAAGACCTATCTCGTTCGTCGCGCCAATCATCTGCGGACGGAAGCGCGTCGGTCCGAGATACTCCTTCACCGCGTCGCCCGTAACCTTGATCGTGTAATTCTCCGGGTCGTCCGAGCTGACTACCTGACGGGCGATCTTCCGCAGCGTCGACGCGATCTCCCGCTCGAGGCTACGGACGCCTGCCTCACGCGTGTAGTACTCGATGATCATCTTCACCGCGTCGGACGTGTACTCGACCTGGTCGATCTTGAGTCCAGACTGCTCGAGCTGTTTCGGCACGAGATGGCGATTCGCGATCTCGAGCTTCTCGCGCTCGGTGTATCCGGGAAGTCGGATGATCTCGAGCCGGTCCTGCAACGGCGGCGGAATCGAATGCAACACGTTCGCGGTCGCGATGAACATGACGTTCGAGAGGTCGTACTCGACGTCGAGGTAGTGGTCGTGGAACGAATGGTTCTGCTCCGGATCGAGCACCTCGAGCAGCGCCGACGACGGATCGCCGCGGAAGTCCATTCCGAGCTTGTCGACCTCATCGAGCAACATCAGCGGATTGACCGTGCCGGCCTTCCGCATCATCTGGATGATCTGTCCCGGGATGGCGCCGATGTAGGTGCGCCGATGGCCGCGGATCTCGGCCTCGTCGCGGACGCCGCCGAGCGAAAGTCGCACGAACTTGCGTCCGGTAGCCTTCGCAATCGAACGACCGAGCGAGGTCTTGCCGACTCCGGGAGGTCCGACGAAGCAGAGGATCGAGCCCTTCGGGTTCGTCACGAGCTGGCGCACGGCAAGGTACTCGAGGATGCGCTCCTTGACCTTGTCGAGGCCATAATGGTCGTTGTTGAGGACCTCTTCGGCGATGCGGATGTCTCGCGTCTCGTCGGTGCGCTCCTTCCACGGCACGGCCAGCAGCCAGTCGAGGTAGTTGCGCGAGACGGTGGACTCTGCCGACATGGACGGCATCTGCTCGAGCCGTTTCAGCTCGGTCATCGCCTTGCCGAGCGCGTCCTCCGACATTCCGGCGTTTTCGATCTTGGCGCGGAGCTCGTCGAGCTCCGCCTTCTCGTCCTTGCGGCCGAGCTCCTTGTGGATCGCCTTGATCTTCTCGTTGAGGTAGTACTCCTTCTGCGCCTTCTCCATCTGCCGCTTCACGCGGCCCTGGATGGAACGGTCTACCTGCAGCTTGTCGAGCTCGACCTCGATGAGGTCGATGAGGCGGACGAGGCGGTCGCGAACCGGATAGACCTCGAGGAGCGACTGCTTCTCGTCGACCGAGATCTTGAGGTTCGAGGCGATGGTGTCGGCAATGCGCTCGGGCTCTTCCATCCGAAGCGCAGCCTGGAGCGACTCCGGATTCTGGAGGTCGCTGGCCTGCCGGACGTACTGGTCGACGAGCGAGCCGAGGCGTCCGAGGATGGCGTTGAAGTTCGCCTTGGGCTCGGTCGACGCCGGCGCGAGGCGGACCGTTGCCGACCACGAGCCGGCGACCGGATCGGTGTCGACCCGAACGGTGCGGCCGCGTCCGGTGCCGTCAACCATGACCTTGATGTTTCCGTCCTGCAGACGAAGGGAGTGACTGATGCGGGCGATGGTGCCGACCTCGAAGACCTGATCCGGCGTCGGCTCGTCGACCGTCGCGTCGTGCTGAGTCGCCAGGAAGATCAGGCGATCTCCGGCGAGCGCGGCTTCGAGCGCGTGGACCGACGCGGGCCGGCCGATGACAAATCGCGCCATCGTGTGCGGGAACACCACGACATCGCGAATCGGCACCATGGGGAGGCGCACTACATCGGTCGGCGTACTGTCGTTGAACTCTTGCATTTAACCCCTCTCGCGCACGAGAACTCGATTCAGGCACGTTCATGTGCCGGTTCTCAGCGCTGTCGGCATTGTATCACTCGCTCCAACGAGCGCTACCAGACGCGGAGTCCGTCATCTTCGTGACTCCTCTGTGCCTCTGTGTTCTTCGTATGCGAAGCCTTCTGGGGAGCTTCGCATACAGAGGGCACCGAGGCTCAGAGATACTCGGAGGCCGACCCGGACCCGTGCTCGCTAGCCCGCCTTCTCCAGGATCGGGACCACGGCGCGACGCGTGTCGACCATTTCGCGCGTCACGACGAACTCCTTGATCTTCTTCTGCGACGGCAGGGTGTACATCGCGTCGAGCATCAGCTCCTCGAGGATCATCCGCAGTCCCCGGGCTCCGACCTTCCGCTCGCATGCCATCTTTGCCACCGCTGCCAGCGCGTCGTCCACGAACCGAAGCCGGATTCCCTCGAACTCGAACATCTTCTGGTACTGCTTCGTGAGCGCGTTCTTCGGCTGCGTCAGGATCTCGATCATCGCGGCTTCGTCGAGCTCGTGCAGCGATCCGACGACCGGCAACCGTCCGACGAATTCGGGGATGAGCCCGTATTTGATCAGGTCTTCCGGCTCGGCGAGCTTGAGCAGCTCCGAAACGCGCCGTCCGCGGCCTGACCGCACGTTGGCGTGGAAGCCCAGCGCCTTCCGGCCCACTCTCCGCTCGATCACCTTGTCGAGGCCGACGAACGCACCGCCACAGATGAAGAGGATGTTCGTCGTGTCGATCGGGAAGAACTCCTGGTGCGGATGCTTCCGGCCTCCCTGAGGGGGCACGTTCGCGACCGTCCCCTCGAGGATCTTGAGAAGCGCCTGCTGGACGCCCTCGCCCGACACGTCGCGCGTTATCGACGGGTTCTCGTCCTTCCGGCAGATCTTGTCGATCTCGTCGATGTAGATGATTCCCTGCTGCGCGCGGTCGACGTCGCCGCCGGCCGACTGCAGCAGCTTCAGGATGATGTTCTCGACGTCCTCGCCAACGTAACCGGCCTCGGTCAGCGTCGTCGCGTCCACGATAGTGAACGGGACGTTGAGCATTCGCGCGAGCGTCTGCGCAAGCAGCGTCTTGCCCGTTCCCGTCGGTCCGATCAGGAGGATGTTCGACTTCTGGATCTCGATCTCGGTCTGCTTGCGGCGGATCATCTCGATCCGCTTGTAGTGCTGGTAGACCGCGACGGCGAGCTTCTTCTTCGTGTCGTCCTGGCCGATGACGTAGTCGTCGAGGAAGCCCTTTATCTCAACCGGTTTCGGCAGCGGAGCGCGAGTGGTCGAGACCTCCTGCTGGACGTCATCCGTGATGATCTCGTTGCAGATGTCGATGCACTCGTTGCAGATGTACACGGTCGGGCCAGCGATCAACTTCTTGACCTCGTTCTGGCTCTTTCCGCAGAAGCTGCAGCGCAGCGTATCGTTTCCAAGTCGCGCCATTCGTTCGGCTCCACCTTGACCGGGCCTGCCCCGGTCTATTCGTCGTTACTCCCGGTGTGAGATGACCTGATCGACCAGTCCGTATTCCCGCGCCTGGTCGGCGGAAAGCCACCTGTCGCGCTCGACGTCTCGCTCGATCTGCTCCATCGGCTGGCCCGTGTGCTTCGCCAGAATGCTCGATGTGAGCTCCCGCATCCTCATTATCTCTTCGGCGTGGATTCGAATATCTGTAGCCTGACCGCCGATTCCGGAGATCGAAGGCTGATGTATCAGGATGCGCGAATTGGGGAGCGCGAAACGCTTCCCCTTCGTTCCCGCCGTCAACAGCAGGGCGCCCATCGACGCGCACTGTCCGATGCAGATCGTCGTCACGTCCGGTCGGATGAATTGCATCGTGTCGTAGATGGCCATGCCGGCGGTAATCGACCCGCCCGGGCTGTTGATGTAGAGCGAGATGTCCTTGTCCGGGTCCTCGGCCTCGAGGAACAGGAGTTGGGCGACGACGAGATTCGCGATCATGTCGTCGATCGGCGTGCCGATGAAGATGATGTTGTCCTTGAGCAGTCGCGAGTAGATGTCGAACGCGCGCTCACCACGCGCCGTCTGTTCGACGACCATCGGGACCAGTGCCGCCTGCGGAACGTTCATCCGTGTGTCCCCGTCGGTTCCCTGCCCGTCGCCGCGATGACCGTATTCGAGCGACGGCTGTTCGTACCCAGGCTCGCCTACGAGCCGCTTTCAGATTCTGAGCTGCCCTCTTCAACCGTCTCTGGAGCGGCGCTCTCTGCCACTTTCTTCGGCTCCAGACCATCGACCGTCTCGACCTTCACGGTCGCCGTATCAATAACATAATTCAAGGCTTTACGGCTACGCAGACGGTGGCGAATGCTATCGGCGCCCCCCTCCTTTGTCAAGCGAGCCTTCAGCTGCTCGATGGGCTGCCCGAGGGCCTCGGCCATCTGCTGGATTTCGGCCTCAACCTCGTCGTCGGTCGGGTCGAGATTCTCGCTCGCGGCGATCCGCTCGATGATCAGCATGGCCCGCACATCGCGCTCGGCACCCGCAAAAGCAGAGTCACGTATCGAGGCCCAGTCGAGCGACATGCCGCGCGGATCGATCCCGCGGCTCTGGAACGCCCGGACGAGCTGCTGCATCCGCGAATTCGCCTGTTCGGCCCGCAGCACTTCAGGCACCGGGAAGTCGTTCGCGTCGGTCAGCGCCGCAATGACCGTCTCCTCGAGCTCCGAGCCGGTGCGGCTCTCGGCAGAACGCTCGAGGTCGGCACGAACCGCGGCGCGAAGCTTGTCTGCCGTGTCGTACTCGCCCTCGCCCTGCTCGCTCGCAAATTCGTCATTGAACTCAGGCACTTCGCGCACCCGAATCGCCACGACCCTGGCGGTGTACTCGATCGTGTGACCGGCCATTCCCGGGGCCCCGGTCTCTGGGTAGGTCACGGTAAACGTCTTCTCCTCGCCGACCTTCATTCCACGAAGGGCGTCGTTGAACTCGGGATGCACGCCATCGCCGCCGATCTCGATCGACAGGTCGTCGGCCTTCAGCGGCTCGTGGTGGTGGCCTTCGTGCCCCTCGCCGACGTCGACGTGATGGCCGACAACGTCGATCGACACGAAGTCGCCGTCCTTCGCGACGCGGCCTTCCTCGTCGACGGCGACGAGCTGGGCGGCATCCTCGCGCATCTTCTCGATGACCTTGTCGACGTCCGAGTCGAGGACTCGGTAGACGGTCTTGGTGACCGCCATGCCCTTGTAGTCCTTCAGTTCGAAATCCGGGAGCACCTCGACGAGCACCGCGACGTCGAGTGTGTCGTCGCTCGCAAAATCGAGCGTTTCGACGCCGGGCTCGCCGATGATGCGCAGCTTGTGCTCGTCGACTGCCGTTTCGACTGCGGACGGCAGCAGGTTCCGGAGGGCCTCCTGGCGAAGTTCCGACTTGAAGCGCTGCCGAATGACCGACAGGGGAACGCGGCCCGGGCGGAATCCCGGCACCCTGGCGTATTTGGCCATTTCGGCGCTCGCGCGCTTGATCTCGCCGCCGACGATGCTGCCGGGGATCTGGATGTCGAGCCGCCTTTTGCAGCCTTCGAGGTTCTGGACTTCGATCTTCAAGGACGGGCCTCTCTTTTGCCGAGTGTGGTGGCCAAGGTGGGAGTCGAACCCACACTGTCATGCTCCTAAGGCATGCGCCTCTGCCATTGGGCTACTTGGCCGCTCCGTTAGCCGCGGAAGCGAACCCGGAAGGGTACTCGCATGAAGGAGGAGCGTCAATTCTGGGGGAGGGCGCGTTCCTTGCCGGACGGTCAACGACAGACTCTGCGACTCTGCGAGACCTCGGCGCCTCTGCGAGAAACGCCCGCTCACGACTGTGTTTCTCGCAGAGGCGCGGAGGTCCCGCAGAGGCGCAGAGGCGTTACCAGTACTCGATCGTCCGGACGTACGTCAGCACCGTCTCCGCCCCGGCCCGCAGTCGTCGATCTATCCGCCGCGTCCAGTTGCCAGCCGGGTCCAGCGTGTCGGTCCACGTACGCCTCTCGGGATTCGGCTGGTTCGGCTCGTATACGATCGTCTCGTTCCAGACGAGCTGCCGGTCGAACACGTAGACCTCGCGACGCACCTGAACCTCCGGATAGCGCTCGAAGTACGTGATCGCACTCGGCTTTCCACGCTGATACTGATAGACGACACGCGCGACCGGCGGGTACTTCTTCGGCTCGCGACCCGTGTACGTGAACTCGGTTAGCGGTCGCCCGAACGCGTCGGCATCGACCGTCCGGCAGAATAGTTCGGCGCCCGACTCGTTGAACGAACGCGGAGGAATGCGGCCGTTCTTCGGCTCGAGTCGTGTGACCGGCGCTCGCACGGCATAAGTCCGCGCCTCGACGCGCGCGCCACTCTCGACGTACTGGTACGTCGAGGACCATACCGCTGCGCCACGCTCGTAGACGGTCCGGGCCGTAAGTCTCCCCTGATTGTCGTAGGTGGAGTCCTCGACCGGATCGGAGACACCAGGCGACCGCTCGATTGCCGTGTGCACCAGCTTGACGGCGCCCTTGAGCCCATCCATCTGTGCGTCCGGCAGGCGCTTCGGCGCCGTCTGCGCCTGCACCAGCATCGTCACGGCAATTACCGTGGCCATCAGAAAATGCACGTGTGCGATCTCCGTTTGTCTTAGTTCCTGGATTGGCCCGCGCCCGGACGTCCGGACTCGTAACTACCTGTGTTCATCCCTGGACACGAACTTGTACCCTACTCCCCGCACCGTCAACAGATGGCGTGGTCGGGATGGGACGTCCTCGAGGTACCGGCGGAGCCTGACGATGAAGTTGTCGATCGCGCGCGTGTCCGTGTCCTCGTGCAGTCCCCAAAGCTCCGAGAGAATGGTCTTTCGCGAGACCACGCGGCCCTCCCGCTCGATGAGATACCGCAGCAGATCCGCTTCCATCGTGGTCAGTTGTGTCCTTTTGTCCCCGGAGCGCAGTTCCATTGAATCAAAGTCGATCGTCCGACCGTCGAACTCGACAACCGATACCGGCTTCGGGGCAGCTGTCTCGCCGCGTGACCACTCGCGTCGTCTCAGCAGACCGCGCAGTCGCGCCTCGAGTATCGCCAACTCGAACGGCTTCGGCAGGTAGTCGTCGGCGCCCGACTCGAACCCGTGCAGGACGTCCTCGGGTCGAGCACGCGCCGTCAGCATCAGCACCGGAACGAACTCGCCGCGAGCGCGGAGGTCGGCGACAACTTCGAATCCCGAGATCCCTGGCAGCATCACGTCGAGCACGACCGCGTCGAACCCGTGCGCGCCATCAAGCCGCTCGAGCGCCGATTCTCCGTCCTCGGCGACGTCTACGTCGTATCCCTCTGCCTCGAGGTTGAACTTGAGTCCTTCCGCAAGGTGGGTCTCGTCTTCCACGACCAGTATTCTCGTCACGTCGACACCGTCGGAAGCTGGATCGTGAACGTGCTGCCGAGTCCTTCACCCTCGCTCTCCGCGAGAACGCGACCACCGTGCCGCTCTACGATTGCGCGGACGATATAGAGACCCAGGCCGGTGCCCTTGATCCGCTGCCGCACCGCATTCGGCACGCGATAAAACCGGCGGAAGATCCGCTTTGCCTGACCGACCGGAATGCCGATACCCCTGTCGCGCACGCGAACGACGGCCCGGCGCGGATCGATCGTCGCGACCTCGACCGATACGTCGACCTTGTCGCGCGAGTACTTCACCGCATTGTCGAGAAGGTTCGAGACGGCGACGCTCAACTCCTCGGCATTGCCACGAACGGTCGGCAGATCGGCGCCGGCCGGCTCCGCGAAACGAAACGCATCGGCGCCGAGGTCGTACCGAAGCTTCGCCAACTCGACGCAGGCGCGCACGAGGCTGGCCAGGTCGATGTTCTCGTCGGCGGCCTTTCGCCGTTTCACGCCTACCTGACCGGCTCGCAGGACCTGTTCGACTGTCGCGAGCAGCCGATCGCTGTCTGCGAGCATGACGTCGTAGAACTCACGTCGCTTCGCTTCGTCGACGTCCTTGGTCTTCAGCGTCTCGAGATACAGCCGAATCGACGCAATCGGTGTCTTCAACTCGTGCGTCACGGCATTGATGAACGCGTCGTGCTGTTCGTTTCGACGGATCTCGCGCACGAGAAAGATCGTGTTCAGGACGAGGCCGGCAATGATGAGGAGGAAGAAGACGATGCCGAGAATCAGCATCGCGACCTGCTTCCACCCGATGATCACCCAGCCGACGTTGAGGGCGATCGCGAGTCCGACGAGGATCGAGCCGAACGCGATGAAGAAGACCGGCCGAAATGTTCGCCGCGTACGCATCGGGAGGAGTTTAGGGTGAGACCGGCGGCGCCGTACAGAGAGCACAGAGTCACAGAGCGCACAGAGACTGCATATTCTTCATCATTGGTTATCTGTGATCTCTGTGACTCTGTGCTCTCTGTATGGCCACGCCTTCCCCTTCCGCTATCATCCCCCCATGGACGAGGCACTCAGCATTCGCAAGGTCGTTCTCTACAAGCACGGCGTCGGCTTCTTCGAACGGGAGGGCCGCGTCACCGGCTCCGCCGAAATCGAGCTGGCCTTCAAGACCTCCGACGTCAGCGACGTCCTCAAGTCGCTCACCGTCCTCGATCTCGACGGCGGACACGTCAGCTCGATCTCGTACGACGCGCTCACGCCCGCCGAGAAACTCCTCGAGGACATCGCGATCGGGGCGCCAAACGGCGCCGGGATTCTCGCCGTCCTCCCGCAGATCCAGGGTGCCGAAGTCGAGATCACCGTCGGGTCCGAGCGACTCCGCGGCCAGGTGCTCGGCGTCGACATCGTGCCCCGCGAGTTTCGCGACTCGCTCGTGCCGGGCCATTGGCTGTCGATACTGACGGCCGACGGCGACACGCTGCGCGTCGACGTCGCCGAAACTCGCTCCATCCGCCTGCTCGACGACAAGGTCCGGCGCGACCTCGAGTTCTTCCTCCGCACGACACTCGCCGCCAAGAAGCGCGACGCCCGCCAGTTCACGCTCTTCGCGCAGGGCGACGGCGAGCGGCGCCTCCGCGTCAGCTACACGGTCGAGACGCCGGTCTGGAAGGCGACGTACCGCGTGCTGCTTCCGCGAGAGGGATCGGACGACGAGCCGCTGATTCAGGGCTGGGCCGTCGTCGACAACACGCAGGACGAGGACTGGAACGAAGTCGAGCTCTCGCTCATCGCCGGACTGCCGATCTCGTTCGTGCACGATCTCTACAGCCCGCGGTATCTGCGGCGGCCGGTCGTCGAGGTCGAGGAGCAGGCGTCGCTTGCACCGCCGATGGTCGAAGAGTCGTACGCCCTCGCATCCGCAATGATGGAGTTCGACACCGGCGCGCCGGCCATGTCCGCTATGAGGGGAATGAAGACTGCCGGTCTGGCGCCTGCGGCCATGGCCGCGGCGCCGCAGCCTCGAATGGTCAGCTCGGTCGACGTCCAGACGCGCGAGCGCCAGATCGGCGACCTCTTCCAGTACGCGATCACACGACCGGTGACGATCAAGCGGAACCAGTCGGCGCTGGTGCCGATCGTGCTCAAGCCGTTTGCCGGCCGATCCGTCCTGCTCTACAACTCCGAGACACGCGCCCGGAATCCACTGTCGGCCGTCGAGTTCGAGAACACGACCGGGCTGACGCTCGAGGGCGGTCCCGTGACGGTGATCGACGGCGACACCTACGCCGGCGAGGCGATGATCGAGACCATCAAGCCAGCGCAGGTCCAGCTCATTCCCTACTCCGTCGAGCTTGCGGTCCTGGTCGACGACCGGACCGACAGCCGCACCGATCGCGTGCACCGCACCCGCGTCACGCGCGGCGTGCTGTGGACGTACTCGATGGAGCAGCGCCGCACGGTGTACACGATCGCGAACAAGAGCGGACGCGAGCGCGTGCTCTATCTCGAGCACCGGAAGAACGACGGCTGGGACCTCGTCGACACGGCGAAGCCGCACGAGACTACACCCAACTTCTACCGGTTCAGGATCGAGCTGGCCGCAACGGGCACGTCGGAATTCGTCGTCGCCGAGCGGCGCGAGATCGCGAACACCTTCGGCCTGATCAACGTGAACAGCGAGGTCGTCGCGGACTATCGGTCGGCGAAATACATCGACGACCGTGTCCGGGACTCGCTCGAGAAGGTCATTGCACTGAAGGACCGCGTGGCGCAGATCGATGCCGAGCGCGCGGAGGCGCATCGCGAGCTCGCGGCGATCAACAACGACCAGCAGCGCATCCGCGAGAACCTCAAGTCGATCGGCGAGGGTCTCGACGAGAAGCGGCTGCGGGCGACGCTCGTCGAAAAGCTCCTCGCGCAGGAGCAGCGGCTCGAGCAGCTCGCGGCGAGTCAGACCTCGCTCGAGCAGCGGCGGCAGCAGGCGCAGTCGGACGTTGACGCGGCGATTGCGGGGATCGAATTCGAGGGAGAAATCTGAACACAGATCAACACAGATGAGACAGATCAAGCTGGATCTGCCGTGGGTGGTGCGAGCCCACGTATGATGCTCAACGACGAATGTGATGTCGCCATCGTTGGCTGCGGTCCGACGGGAATTGTCCTCGCCAACCTGCTCGGTCAGCTTGGGGTCCGTGTGGTCGCGCTCGAACGGGAGGACGCGGTCTATCCGGTCCCGCGCGCGACACACATCGACGAAGAGACGCTCCGGAACTTCCAGCTCACTGGCCTGATCGACGAGTTGCTGCCGCACACGTCGCCGTTCGGGACGATCGAGGTCGCTGACGACGCCGGCAAGGTGGTGCTTCGCGACAGGGTTGCCGACCCGACGTCGCCGCACGGCTATGCGGGCTCGCGGTTCTTCGACCAGCCGGCCTTCGAGCGTGTGCTTCGCCGGGGACTCGGACGATTTCCGTCGGTAAAGCTCCGGACCGGCGTCGACGTGACGTCGGTCCGGGACGAAGGTGAATGCGTCACCGTGGTCGGGCAAAACGGAACTGGCGAGATAAACGTGCGAGCTTCATGGGTCGTCGGATGCGACGGCGGCCGCAGCCTGACGCGTGAGGCTGTTGGCGCCTCAATGGAAGAGGTCGCTCCGAAGCGCCCGTGGGTCATCGCAGACACGTTGTTGCGCAGTCCGGACGACGCCACGCTCCTCCCCGATTGCTTTCGCTACATTCTCGCGAGCGAGCGGTTGACGATCTACGCGCACGGCTTCGGTCTGAATCGAAGATGGGAATTCCAGCTCGATGAGGACGAGGAAGTGCCGTCGCGAGAGACCGTGGTCGCGTGGATGTCGGCATACGTGGATCCGGCGCGTCTCGAGATCCTGCGGATCGCTCCGTACGCACACACGTCTCTGCTCGCATCGTCGTGGCGCAAGGGCCGCATTTTCATTGCGGGTGATGCGGCGCACATGATGCCTCCGTCCGCGGGCCAGGGGATGTGCTCGGGAATCCGCGATGCCGTCAACCTCGCATGGAAACTGCATCGCGTGATCGCCGGAACCGCCGACCAGTCACTGCTCGACACATACGAACGGGAACGGTCGCCCCACGTGCGCGAAATCCTGCTCGGAACGCTGTTCATCGGGAATCGACTGCTCGGGGATTCCGTCTTTCAGCGCTGGCGGCGACGGCAGATGCTCAGGGTGCTGTCTTCGGTCCCGCCCGCTCGCGAGTTTGCGAGGAAACGCGGACTGCGACGGCCGCTGCTTCGAGACGGATTCCTCGATACATCGTCTCCGCTGGCGGGCAGGTTCTTTCCGCAGTTCGAGACCCAACACGAAGGCGTGCTCAGCCGGAGCGACGACGAGCTCGGGTACCGGTTCGCGCATCTGAGCGTTCGGCAATCCGGACTCGACGAAGACGTCGTTCGCTGGATGCGACAGCACGGCATCGAATGGGTCATCGTGCGCCCGGATCGTTACATCTACTCAGCTGGAACGGGAGAGTTGACAGGATTTACTGGATTGACCGAGGACGAACAGGATTGACGAGAAGAATCCCGTCTTTCCTCCGCGAATCCTGGAAATCCTGTCAACTCACCGTCAACTCTCCTCGATCGCGGAAAGGATCTCGTCGTAGCGGTAGGCGCGCACGAGCCGGCGTAGCTCGAGGCCGAGTGGCTCGTCCATCTCCAGGATCCGGTCGATGGATGTCTTCGCCGCTTCGGGGTCGCCGATCTCGAGCGCCGTTCGCAGCTGACCGGTGAGGTCCGCCGGGACGCTCGCGAATCGCTCCGGTCGAAGCGCTCCCCCATTGGACGCCGTTTCGGCAGGCGCGTCGGCCTCGCCGTAGACGAATTCGGCGCCGAGGTGCTCGGCGAGCTTCTCGAAGATCGTCGCCACCCTGAACGGCTTCGTGACGAAATCGTCGCAGCCGCTCGCGAGAATCCGCTCGCGGTCGTGCTGGAAGGCGCTCGCTGTCAACGCGATGATCTTGCTCCGATGGTCGGTCGCCAGTTCGCAGATCCGCTCGGTGGCGGCGTATCCGTCCATCACGGGCATCCGCATGTCCATGAAGATCAGGTCCGGCTTCCACTGCTTCCACGACTCGACCGCCTGGGCGCCATCCGCAGCTTCTCGTAACTCAAAGCCGAGTGGAGCGAGCAACCGGGTGAGCAGCAGCCGGTTCTCGGCCGTGTCGTCGACCACGAGCACCCGATACGCCGGCTGGCCGTCGGCGAGGCGAACGACGCGGCGGGGTTTCTCCTCCGATTCCGTGACTTCCGTGACGAGCAGCGGCACCTCGACGGTGAAAGTGGTGCCGCGATTCCGCTCGCTCTCGACGCGAATGTCGCCGCCCATCAGTCGAATGAAGCTGCGGCTGATAGCGAGTCCGAGCCCCGTGCCCTCCGTGGATCGCCGTCCGCTTTCCGACTGCGCGAAGGCTTCGAAGAGTCCGTCAATCTCGTCAGCGGCAATGCCTGCGCCGGTGTCCTCGATCTCGACGACCAGCGCGGTTCCTGTCCATTCGGCGCGAACTCCGATGCCGCCGGTATCGGTGAACTTCACTGCGTTGCCGAGCAGGTTGACGAAGACCTGCCGCAGCTTTCCTTCGTCACCGATCACGCGGCGCGGCATCTCGTCGATCATGACGAGCAGCTGAAGTCCCTTCACGTCCGTGCGAACCCTGATCATGTCGACGACGGAGCGCAGGGTTTCCGCCGGATCGAACACGTGTTCGTTGAGGATCACACGGCCCGCCTCGATCTTCGAGATCGCGAGCACGTCGTCGATGAGCGAAAGCAGATGGTCGCCGCTGCGCTCGATGATCTTCAGGTTCTCACGTGCTTCGGTCGAGAGACTGGGATCCTGTTCGGTGAGCTGTGCGAATCCCAGGACTGCGTTTAGCGGAGTGCGCAGTTCGTGGCTCATGTTCGAGAGGAACACGCTCTTCGCGCGGTTGGCATCACGAGCCTTGCCTTCGGAGATCTCGAGCTGAAGCGCTTTCTCGGCCAGTGCCTCCTTCTGCCGCTCGAGAGCGACTTTCGCGGCAAACGTCTGTCGCGCGTACTGCTCGATCGTGTTGGTCGTGCCGAGGCTGGAAACGAACGATGCGACCAGGACGGAAACGAGGACCGCGGCCGAACCGGGCTCGAGCCCCGAGAATCCGAACGCGACGATCGCGAACGCGGCGACCGACACCGCACTCCCGGCCACCGAGTACGTGTAATGCAGCGTGGTTGCAAAGATCGTCGACATCACGCCGATTGCGACAATCGCCCAGAAGATGGCGCTGATACCCGGGCTCGGTCGAACCATGAAGATCAGTGCGGCCAGGATACCCACGACCGCGGCCGAGATGGTGGTCAACGCGTGGACCCGGGCACCGATTCCAGGCGCGAACGAGATCGCTGCGGCCGTTCCTGCAAGCACCGCAAGCAGGGCCAGCTGGAGCACGGGCATCGCTGCCGGCGCATCCGGATTCAGTGTCCGATCAATGAGCGCATATGCGAGCCAGACGACGGCGAACATGATCCACATGACCTGCATGCGGCCGCGGAATGCGTTGCGGTACTGCGCGCGGAACTCCGCCTCGATCGGGTCGGCAAAGCGCAGGCCGAAAGCCCAGTCGCGGCGCAGGGAGGTAAGGGCGTCAGTGGTCATCGTGCGTTTCGCGACGATAGCGCAGGTTGGGAGGGAGAGTGGACAGGATTGTCAGGATTTGAAGAGGATTAACTCGATCCTTATCTTTTGCCTGATGAAGTTGAAGGGGCAGGTCAGCGGTTGACCCGTTTCAACGATGACATCGTGGCTCCGGAAAATCCTCCGAAAATCCCGAGAATCCTGTCAACTCTCTTCTTCCGGCGCACCGGGACGCAGGCGGCGACCGGTGATGATCCGCGCGCCGCGCTGGTAGACGAAGTACGAGTAGGCCCAGTTGAGCAGCACGAAGACCCGGTTCTTGAACCCGATCAGGAAGAAGATGTGCACCGCGAGCCACGCCATCCACGCCGGGTAGCCGCTCATCTTGAAGCGCCCGGTCTGCGCGATTGCGCGCGACCGACCGATCGTCGCCATGCTGCCCTTGTCCGTGTAGTGAAAGGTCTCGCGTTCCTTCTTCGCGAGGTCGTTTGCGATCATCCGTCCGACGTGGCGGCCCTGCTGCATCGCCACCGGACTGACGCCCGGCAGCGGCCGCTCACCCTGATGAAGGAACGCCGCCGTGTCGCCGATCGCGAACGCCTCGGCGTGCCCGGGCAACGAGCAGTCCTTCTCGACGATGACGCGCTTCCCGCGGTCGAGCGGAACGCCAAGCGTCTCGGTGAGCGGCGTCGCGCCGACGCCCGCTCCCCAGATGATGGTCTGCGACGCAATGGTCTCGCCGTTCGACAGCGTGACCCCGTCGCGCCGCACGTCGGTCACCTTGACGTTGAGTCGCACCTCGACATTGAGCTCCTGCAGCTGCCGGAGCGCGCTCTCTGACAGGTCCGGTGAGAACGAATCGAGAATCCGCGAACTAGCCTCGATCAGGATGACGCGAGAGACCTTCGCGTTGATGGCGCGAAAGTCGCGGGCCAGCACGAACTTGGAGAGCTCGGCGAGCGCGCCGGCGATCTCGACGCCGGTCGGGCCGCCGCCGATGATCACGAAGGTCATCAGACTGCGGCGCTCGTCCGGATCCGCAGTGCGCTCGGCCGCCTCGAACGCGAGGAGCACGCGCGTGCGGATCTCGACGGCGTCGTTGAGGTCCTTGAGCCCGACGGCGATCTTTCCCCAGTCGTCGTGGCCGAAGTAGGTCGTGCGGGCGCCGGCCGCAAGCACGAGGTAGTCGTACGGAATGCAGGAGTCGTCGTCGCCTGCCTCGGTGTCGCAGACGTGGACTTCGCGGGCGGCGAGGTCGATCGACTTCGCTTCGAGCATTAGAACTCGGGCGTTCTTCTGGTTGCGGAGGATGGAGCGCAGCGGCCAGGCGATCTCGGCCGGGGAGAGGCCGGCCATCGAGACCTGGTAGAGGAGCGGCTGGAAGAGGTGAAAGTTGGTGCGGTCGAGGAGCGTGATGTCGACCGGCGCGCGAGCGAGTTGCTTGGCGGCAGAGAGCCCGCCGAAGCCGCCGCCGATGATGAGGACGCGGGGGCGGGAAGAATTCGAGGTCATCTGGATGCTCCTGGTTCAGCTCGAGAAGCGCCAACGTGACACTGGTTTCTCGCAGAGGCGCAGAGGACTCGCAAAGACGCAAAGGACAGAATGCTGTCGGGCGCCAGGCACTCTACCAAACCGTTCGAATGGATTTGATCCATCACCTTTGCGTCTTTGCGTCTTCCCTCTGCGTCTCTGCGAGAAACCCTTCTCCCCTTCGTCATCCACGGCTCACGAGCACCCGCGGCTCGGTCATCTCCTCCATCGCGTAACGCACGCCCTCGCGCCCCCGCCCGGACGCCTTCACGCCCCCGTACGGGAAGTTGTCGACCCGCACCATCGGATAGTCGTTAACGATGACTCCGCCGACCTCGAGCGTCTCGAACGCCCGCCGGATCCGTTTCGCATCGTTCGAGAAAACCGCCGCCTGCAGGCCGTACTTCGAAGCATTCACCCGCTCGAGCGCTTCATCGAAATCCCCGAACCGGTCGAGCACGACCACGGGCCCGAAGACTTCCTCGCAGCTGACCTTCAGGTCCGGCGCCGCGCTCTCGATCACGGTCGGCTGCACGAGCCTACCCTCCCGCGTGCCCCCGGTCAGTACGCGAGCTCCCGCCGCACGGGCTTCGTCGACCCACGCGATGATCCTCCCGGCCGCGGCTTCGTCGATGACCGGGCCGGCGATGGTCGCCGGATCCTTCGGATCACCGACCGCGAGCGACCCGGTTGCGTCGACGAATCGGTCGCGGAACTCAGCGTACACCGCGTCGTGAACGAGCAGCCGCTGCACCGAGATGCAGATCTGCCCCGCATACGCGAACGACCCGAGCACCGAGCGCCGCACGGCCCAGTCCAGTTCGGCGTCCGCATCGACGATCGCCCCGGCGTTCCCTCCGAGCTCGAGCGTCACGCGTTTCCGGCCGGCGACGCCGCGCAGATGCCATCCCACTCGAGCACTTCCCGTGAACGACAGCATTGCCGGCCGGTCGTCGGTCGCGAGCCGTTCGGCATCGACCGGCATGCAGTGGACGACGTTGAACTGGCCGGGCAGCGCGCCCGCCGCGTCGACGATCTCGGCGAGGGCGAGGGCCGTGAGGGGCGCCTGCGGCGCCGGCTTCAGGACGACCGAGCTGCCGACGGCGAGCGCCGGAGCGACCTTGTGCGCCACGAGGTTGAGCGGGAAGTTGAATGGCGCGATCGCCGAAATCGGACCGATCGGGAACCTGCGCATCACGCACTCGTAGCCCTCGAAGGCCTCCTCGATGTCGACGGGAATGACTTCGCCGCCGAACCGCGACAGCTCCTCGGCCGCGAGCGTGAAGGTGGATGCCGCGCGCGAGACTTCACCGCGGGCGAAGGCGATAGGCTTGCCGGCTTCCGAGCAGATGAGGTTCGCGAGCTCGTCGGCGCGTGCGCGGATGCCGTCGGCGATCCCGCGGCAGAGTCCGCGACGACGGAAGGCCGAGAGACGGCGCGTCGATTCGAAGGCCGCGGTCGCCGCCGAGATCGCGGCGTCGACGTGCTCGGCGCCACCGATCGGGACGGTGCCGACGATGGAGCCGGTGTAGGGGTCGAGGATTTCGTCGTGGACGCCGGAGTCTGTCCACTGGCCGTTGATGTAGAGGTCGCGGTGCATGGGGGGATTGTGACACGGAAGCGCGCAGGGAGTCTTTTTCCCTTGGCGTCTTTGCGAGACCTTGGCGCCTTTGCGAGAAACCTCGTCATTAGACGGTGTTTCTCGCAAAGACGCCAAGGTCTCGCAAAGACGCAGAGGAGAACCACCATCGCTGCCGTGGTCTAATACCCCCGTGATTTCCGACGACGTACGCATCAACATCCTCACCGGCTTCCTCGGCAGCGGGAAGACCACCCTCCTGCGCCACATCCTCGAGCACGGCCTCGACGGACGCCGCGTGGCCGTCATCATGAACGAGCTCGGCGATATCGGAATCGACGGAAAAGTCCTGCAGGGACTCAACGTCGAACAGATGATCGAGCTCGGCTCGGGCTGCGTCTGCTGCACCGTCAATCGCGAGTTCGGCCTCGCACTCCAGGAGATCGTCGAGACAGTCGCACCCGAGCTCATCATCGTCGAGACGACCGGCGTCGCCGATCCGCCGAACATCGTGTTCGAGACCAGGCAGGCGGGGCTCGCGGTCGACGCGACGATCACGGTTGTCGACGCGCTCAATCTCGACGGCCATCTCGAAGCGAGTGTTGCGGCGAGGGATCAGATCGCCGCGGCGGACTTCATCGTGCTCAACAAGTCGGATCTCGTGGACGAGTCAACACTGTTACGCGCCGAAGCGCTCCTGCGCGAGCGCAACCCGCGCGCCTACATTGCGCGGACGTCGCACGGCGTCGTCGATGCGTCCGTGCTCTTCGCGACGGCGGCGGCTGTTCATCTCGAGGCGCTGCGGTCGGGGGAAACCGGCGCGAGAGGCGCGGAGCACGGAACGCCGGATCATCTCGTGCGGGACAGGATCACGTCGTTCGCGTTCGAGACGGAGCGGGTGTTCGATCGGCTGCTGCTGGAGAGGTTTCTCGACGGGTTGCCGTCGACGATCTACCGGGCGAAGGGACTGATCCGGGTGACGGAGTCGGAGTGGGCGGCGCTGTTCAATTTCACGTGCGGACGAACGGATTTCGAGTGGAGAGATCCTGCCGGGGAGGGCTTTGTCGGGCAGGTCGTCGTCATCGGGACCGACGCGGCGGAGCAGCGGGAAGAGCTGATTTCGAGCTTGGAAGCGTGCCTGGAACCCTGATTGGCCGCCCTTCCTTTGCGCCTTTGCGAGACCTTTGCGTCTTTGCGAGAAACAAGGTCTCCAGACGGTGTTTCTCGCAAAGGCGCAAAGGACTCGCAAAGGCGCAAAGATCAGCAAAGATGCAGAGTCAGAATAACCAGGCAGCGCGCCCTTACCTCGCCCTCGCCATCGGATTCGGCACGAGGTCGCCCTGCCTCGGCTCTCGCAGCAGCCGGGCACTCTCACCCGCCAGGAAGTCATCCATGATCCGCGCGCGCTTCACCCGCATCTCCCCGCCCGGCGCATTGTCCACGAGCAGCCGCCGCAACTCCTCCTCGCCGCGCTCCTGCTCGTCCATGTAGCAGCGCGCGATGTACATCGACAGCGCCAGCCCGAGATACCGCTCGTCGCTCATCGAATCCGCCGCGTTGATGACCGAAATCGCCTCCGCCAGCTCGCCCCGGTACCGCTCGAGCTCCTTCTCGTAGAACGCCTTTGCCGCAGCGCCCGCGAAGACGTACTTCCCGTCGCGCCACTGGTACACCATCGTTCCGCCAGGCGCCGCCGCGTGCGAGAAGTCGTCGTACGACTCCCAGCGCGTATCGCCAACGAGCAGTTCGAGCGACCCGTCGCCGTCCAGGTCCTTGAGCGTCATCGGCTCGGCCACAATCAACCGCGGAGTCGGCCCGCCGAGCGCATAGATCCTCACGTTGGAGCACGCCCAGCAGTTGCCGCCGTTCGCGGCGCTTACAACGAACTCGAGGATTCCATCCTTGTTGATGTCGGCGAAAACCGTCTCGGTGTCCTCGTACGTTCCGAAACCGAGGATCGCCTCCTCGTAGAGATCCGAAGATGAGACGACCGAGCTCCCTGCCCGCTGAAAGTAGAGCTTCAGCGCCTTCATCCCGGACTTCTCTCCGGCCGATTCCGGAAACGCATAGATCACGGCGAGATATCGACCCGCATCGCTCGTGTGCTCGGAGTAGGCCGACACAGTCAGCCCCTTCCGTTCCACGGCCGCGATCGCGGGGCGAAAGGCCGCCGGAAGCGGGTCCGGATCCGGCACCATGGCATCGGTGCGTGACGCATCGAGGTTCGCGTCAGGGTGCGATTCCTCCATGGTGTTCTGGGGCTTCTCCTGCGCAACCGCAGCAGGTGCCGACCAGACCGCAATCACGCAACCAAACACGGCAAGTCCCAATGCGCACGCGCCGCGACGCGACAACATCCTCAGAAGGTCTTCGTTCGTTCGAAGCCGCATGTCGAAACTCCTCACGAGCGGCGCTTCGCAAGCACCGCGATCATTTCTTCGTGGATACGTCCGTTGCTGGCGAGGCACTCGGGCGTCTGGATGTCGAACGGCTGACCGTCGAACTTCGTCACTCGGCCTCCCGCTTCAGCCACGATCAGTGCGCCGGCCGCGGTGTCCCAGGGCTTGAGCGCCAACTCCCAGAATCCGTCGAACCGGCCACACGAAACGTAGCACAGATCGAGCGCCGCCGACCCGTCCCGGCGTACCGCCTGTCCGTGCAGACAGAAGTCGTGGAAGTGGTCGAGATTCGTGAACTTCTCCTCCGAAATGCTGTAGGGAAAACCGGTCACGAGCAGCGACGAGGCAAGCGGCGCGGTCCCGGATACCCGGATCCTCCTGTTGTTGAGGGTCGCACCGCTGCCGCGCTCGGCGACGAACAGCTCGTCGCGAGTCGGGTCGTAGACGACACCCAGGATTACCTCGTTGTTGCGCTCCACTGCAATCGAGACGCAGAAGCACGGGTAGCCGTGGGCGTAGTTGGTCGTGCCGTCGAGGGGATCGACGATCCACCGGAACTCGGCGCCCTCCGCCGCGCCGGACGCGCCTTCCTCTTCTGCGAGCACGGCGTGGCGCGGATAGTGCGTCGTTATGAGGTTGGTGATCAGCGCTTCGGACGCAAGATCCACCTCGGTCACGAGGTCGATGGGTCCCTTGTGCGAGACCTCGAACCGCCGGCCGAGGCTGGCCAGCAGAAGGGCGCCGGCTTCTCGCGCGGCGCGGATGGCGAGTTCTAGCACTGATGCCTCCAGGTGATATCTCCGGCAGTCCGCGTCTCTGTGTCTCGGTGTCTCTTTGTGCGCAGCGTCTTACGAGCTTCGCACACAGAGACGCTGAGACACCGGGACACTGAGTTCCCGTCGCAATGTTCACAAACCGCGCGAATCTTACCCCACCGCCGCGTCGTCTGCGCCTCCGGTTGGCCTCTGGTATCCTCACGCCCATGTCCATCGAGCGATGGCGACAATTCCGGACAAAAGCCAGAGGCATGAAGCCCTCCGAGCTGCTTCGCGAGGCCGCCCGCCGGAGTGTCGAGCACTCCCGCAGGCGCCGTCGCGCGGCCGAGGCCGTGTACGGCCGCGCGCAC
>CAZQBW010000058.1:0-23809 GCA_964591515.1 uncultured Clostridia bacterium | reverse complement strand
TTAGGTTACCACACGAGCCACGCGACCGCGGCTGGGCGCTGATCTGTGAGGCTAGTCCTCAAACGTCGGCCTCGAAGGGCGGTTCCATCGTCTCTATTCAACGAACGTGACACGGTTGATCTCGTGCAAGGTCGTCAGGCCTTCGGCGATGCGTGCAACAGCTGCCTCGCGCAGACTTATGAGTCCTTCGACTCGCGCCGCTCGACGAATCTCAGAGCCGGGACGCCTGTCGAGAATGAGCTCACGGATGTTGTCCGTGACGTCGAGCAGCTCGTGAATCGACGTCCGGCCCCTGTATCCGGTGAAGTTGCAGATCTCGCAGCCCACGTTCGAGTAGAAGGTCCAGTCCTTTACGACGTCTAGATCCAGACCGGAATCCAGCAGTTCCTGCTCATCAGGCGTGACCGCCTGCTTGCAGCGCGGGCAGAGCATTCGAACGAGCCGCTGGGCAAGCACGCAATTCAGCGAGCTGACGAACTGATAGGCCTCGACTCCCATGTTCATGAAGCGTCCGATGACGTCGATCACGTTGTTGGCGTGAACCGTCGTGAACACCAGGTGTCCGGTCAGCGCGGCGTTGATCGCGATCTGGGCCGTTTCGTTGTCGCGGATCTCGCCGACCATGATCTTGTCGGGGTCGTGCCGGAGGATCGATCTGAGACCGCGAGCGAAGGTGAGTCCCTTCTTCTCGTTGACAGGAATCTGCGTGATGCCCTGCAACTGGTACTCGACCGGGTCCTCGATGGTGATGAGCTTGTCCTCATCGTTCCGTATCTCGTTGAGCGCCGCGTACAGCGTAGTCGTCTTGCCCGATCCTGTGGGACCCGTCACGAGCACCATTCCATACGGCTCGGCGATGAACCGGCGGAACTTCACGAGATCGCGCTCGGCCATGCCGACTGTCGTCAGGTTCAACTCGCGAAACGACTCGTTGATCTGTTCCTTGTCGAGGATTCGGACAACCGCATCCTCACCGAAGACGGTCGGCATGATCGAGACGCGGAAGTCGATCTTCCGACCGCGCACGAGCACGCGGAAACGGCCATCCTGTGGCACCCGGCGCTCGGCAATGTCGAGCTCCGACATGACCTTGATGCGCGCGATGATGTTCTGGGCGTAACGGATGTCGATCGGATCGGTTGCCGGGTAGAGCGCACCGTCGATGCGATACTTGACTGCCATCTCGTTGTCGCGCGTCTCGATGTGAATATCCGAGGCGCGGCGCTCGAGCGCATTGAAGACGATCAGGTTGATGATCCGGATGACCGGGGCGGTCTCTTCGTCCGTGGCAATGGCTGCGACGTCGACGATCTCTTCGCCCTGTTCAGTCTCGCGAACGACCGAAACACCGATGGCCCGAGTCTGCTCGTGCATGATCCGGCTCGATGCGTTGCCCCGCTTTAGTGCCTCATCGAGGGCCAGAGTCGATGCAATTGCCATCTCGACACGCTGGCCGACCTTCTGTTCCAGTTCGTCGACGAGCTCGAAGTTCGACGGATCGGCGACCGCGAAAACCTGGGCGCCTCCGTTTCGTTCCAGCGGAATGACCTGATTGCGGACCAGGAAGTCGACGGGCAAGCGCTCAACGAGGCCGTAGTCGATGTTTGCCGTACGGAGGTCGACGTAAGGCAGCCGGTATCGGGCCGCGAGCTCGCGAGCGCCCTCCTCGGCCTGATGACGCCGGGCGTCTTCCGCCGCCCTGGCGCCCGAGCGAGCCGAAGGTGTGCGAGTCGTTCCGTTCGTTCCGGACGCGGAGGTCGATGTGGAGTGAGAATCCGTCGTTGACATGTCGCGAGTTACTTCCTTCGGTACCGTTACTTCACCGCGTGACCGCTTCCGAGGTTGCCGACCAGCTGCAGGATCGGCAGGTAGATGGCGAGCAGGATAGTCATCACGATACCGCCCATGAAGATCAGAATGGCCGGCTCGATGAGCGTCGTCAGAGCGCTCAGTCGAACGTCGATCTCGGCGTCGAAGAAGCTGGCTACCTCGTCGAGCATCGGCTGCAGGGCTCCAGAGCTTTCACCCACACCGATCATGTCGAGTGCGAGCTCAGGCACCCAGTCCGCCTCCTCGAGGCTCTCAGTTAGAGGCTTTCCTTCACGAATCCGGAGAAGAATTTGCCCGGATCTTCGCGCAAGCTCCTTGTTCGTAATCGCATCCGACGCGATCTCGACGGCGTCCGGCACCGTCAGGCCGCCGGAAAGCAACGTCGACATGCTCCGCGAGAATCGGGCTACCGTCATGTCCCTGATCAGATTGCCGATTACCGGGATCTTCAGCGCCCACCGGTCGACAGTCGCGCGTCCCGATGCGCTTTTGATCCAGAAGTACAGGGCCGTGACAATGCCCACTGTCACCGGCAGGATGATGAACCAGTTGCCGGTCACGAAATTCGAAACGGCCACGACGATTCGCGTGATCAACGGCAATTGCGTCGCCTGCTTGTAGAGCTCGGCGAACTGCGGAATGACAAAGGTCGTGAGCACGATCAGCAGGATGAACGACGCTACGATAAGGATCATCGGATACGTCAGTGCTTTCCGCAGCTTGCGACCGATCTCGGCCATTCCCTTCGTAAACGAGACATAGCGGCTGAGGACTTCGTCGAGACTGCCCGACCGCTCGCCGGCTCGGACCGACGCCACATAGATGCGCGGGAACGCATCCCCCTGCGAGGCGAATGCATCCGAGAGCGCTTCGCCGTTCTTGATCCTTTCCTCGACGTCCTGGAGCAGGATGCGCAGCGTCTCGTTCTTCTGCCGCTTCGTGAGGATCTGAATGGCCTGAAGTATCGGGATGCCCGCCCTCAACAGCGCAGACAGCTGCTGATTGTAGGTCAGGAAGTCGGTGAGCTTGATCCGCTTTGCCGACCGGCTGTGAAGCATCGAGGAAGCGTCGGTCTTCGTGGAAATCGAGAAGACGTGGAAGCCCTCGCGCTCGAGTCGCGCGCGAAGCTCGCGCTCGGCATTGGCTTCGACGGTCCTGGTGACGACATCTCCGCCGGCGGTCCCCAGGCGGCACGTGAATTCGGCCATAATGCTCCTGAAATCCCGGCGGAAGGCTACCACACGGCCTGTAAGAATCGCCATTGCACGGGGTTATAGCAACGCCCGGTGCGACTGTCGGTTCAAGAATTCCTTCGGGACACGCGTCTTGCGAGCGCGTGTTACACTTCGACTATTCGTTTCGGATCGGTGTAGGACAGTTTTTTCAACGGCTTGCGGCCTTGAGCCTCCCTGTCGTCCGTTCATGCGCTGCCAGATTGGGGGATCCGGAGATGAGGAAGAACCTCTCATTCTTACTGCTCGGATTGGCCGTAAGTGTGTTCGGACTTGCGCAGGTACCGGTCGGTGCCCAGCAGGTCGCACCGATACGGAGCGATGACGACGTCAGGCTGAACCGTGACATCGTGACGGTCCACATCACGGTATCCGACCCGTACGGCCGATTCGTCACCGGGCTCGAGAAGTCGCATTTCGAGATTTACGACGACAAGCTGAAGCAGGAGATCGAGTTCTTCAGCGACGACGACGCGCCGGTTACGCTCGGAATCGTCTATGACGTCTCGGGCAGCATGACGAGCAAGTTGCAGCGTTCGCTACATGCGCTCAGGCGGTTCGTCGAGACGAGTCACAACGACGACGAGTTTTTCCTGGTCGGATTCAACCAGCGCGCACAGCTCGTCCGCGACTTCACCTCGAGCGGTGAGTCCGTCATCAACAGTCTTTCCCTGGTGAGTCCTGATGGAAAGACGGCGCTGTATGACGCGGCATACCTCGGCGTGGAAAAGGCCCGGCAGGGCCATCACACGAAACGCGCGATCCTTGTCATCTCAGACGGCCAGGACAATTCCAGTCGGTACACCTTCAACGAGTTGCGGACTCTCGTGAAAGAGGCTGACGTACAGCTCTATGCCATTGGAGTGCTCGATGTGAATGACGGCACGCTCGGGTTGGCCGGTCAGGCTATTCTCGAAGAGCTCTCGCGTGTCACGGGCGGCCGGGCCTTTTTCCCGCAGAGCGAGGAAGAGCTCGTCGACGTCTGTACCCAGATTGCTCTCGAGCTTCGTCATCAGTACAGCGTGGGGTACTACCCAACGACGAACGTCAGGGACGGACGTTGGCACAAGATCAAGGTCAAGGTTGATCCGCCTGCCGGATTGCCGCGCCTGTCGGTTCGGGCCAAGGAAGGCTACTTCGGTCTGAAACGCTGAGTAAACGCGCGGACAAGGCGGTGGCATCACAAGGCATCGCCGACGAATCAGGGAGGGTCAATTGTCCGAGAGGTTGCGTCTTCATCGTCTGACTACGGTCGGTCTTCTGACATTCGCGCTCGCAGTCGCCCTTGCGGCGCCCGCCGGTGGTCAACAGAAACGGGCCGTCGAGCAGGCACCGACTCAGGACGGAGACCAGATTCGGCTCGGCACCGAGCTGGTAATGCTCGATGTCTCGGTTGTGGATCGGGCGAATCGGCCCATTTACGACATAGGGAAGGAACGATTCTCGGTCCTCGAGGACGGTGTTCCCCAACAGATCGACTTCTTCTCGAAAGAACTGGCTCCGGTGAGCCTCGGGCTCGCCATCGACACGAGCGGCTCGATGAGATCGAAGCTCGAGTCGGTCATCCAGGCCGTCACGAACCTCGTTCAGGGCAACCGGCCGCAGGACGAGACGGCGGTGATCCAGTTCAAGGACACGGTCGAGCTCATCGAGGAGTTCACCGCCGACACGGGCGATGTCAAGGACGCCCTGGACGGTCTCATCTCGAACGGCCAGACTTCGCTTCTCGACGCGATCATCCTTGCCGGCGATTACGTTCAGAAGGAAGGCCGCCACCGGCGAAAGGCCCTGATCATAGTGACCGATGGACTGGAGAGGGGCTCTTTCTATTCGTTCGATGACCTCGTGGATCACGCTCGTGAACAGGATGTTCGCCTGTATCTGATCGGGTTCACGCAGGATCTCGATTCTCAGAAGGGCCTCTTCAAGAAGTCCACGAAAACCAAGGCAGAGCAGCTGCTGAACAAGATAGCCACGGAAACGGGGGGCCGCTCGTTCTTCCCGAAAGATATCTCAGAGCTTTCGGGTATCACCGAGCAGATCGCGCTCGACCTGCGGACGGTCTACGCCATCGGCTATTACCCGACGAACCAGAAGCGGGACGGTACGTATCGAAAAGTCGACGTGAGAGTAGCGAACCCCGATGGGCGTTCCGACGAAAAGCTCGTAGCCCGAACACGCGCCGGCTACACGTCAGAGAAGGAATAGCGCGGCGTCTTCGTCGACGTGGGCGGCTCTCCGCGCCTTTGAGAAACCTCTGCGTCTCTGCGGAGAAATTGGATTCGCGAATCCAGTTTTCTCGCAGAGACGCAGAGGTTTCGCAGAGGCGCAAGAGCGAAACGGAGCTGGCGAGGTCTTGAGGTCGTCACTTCACCGCCTCCCCGCCTGCGTGCTAACCTCCCCGGCTTGAACGATTTTTCGTCTTCGAGGAGCGTCATCATGCAGACCCGTATCGAGAAGGATTCCCTCGGTGAATTCGAGGTGCCCGTCGACGCCTATTACGGTGTTCAGACGTGCAGAGCCGTCCACAACTTCCAGATCAGCGGTCTTGGCCCCTGGCCCGAGTTCGTGGATGCAGTCGTTCACATCAAGAAAGCCGCCGCCCGGGTGCACGGTGAGCTCGGAATCCTGACCGACGACCAGACGCGCACGATCGTGCAGGCCGCCGACGAGATCCTCGCTGGCAAGTTCCGCGACCAGTTCGTCGTTGACGTGTTTCAGGCGGGCGCCGGAACGTCGCACCACATGAACGTCAACGAAGTTATCGCCAACCGCGCCGGCGAGATCCTCGGTGTCGGCCGTGGCGACTACTCGAAGGTCAACCCGAACGATCATGTCAACTATGGCCAGTCGACGAACGACGTCATTCCGACAGCCATTCGAATCGGCGGGCTGTTGCTGGCGCTCAAGTTGATCACGACGCTCGACCATCTCGCGATCGAGCTCGGACGGAAGTCGGGAGAGTTCGCCGACGTCGTGAAGTCCGGCCGCACCCATCTCCAGGATGCCGTGCCTGTGACGCTGGGCCAGGAGTTCGGCGGTTACGCGCAGATTGTCCGCGACCACCGCCGGCTTATTACCGCGGCGGCCGACGAGCTTCGAGCCTTGGGAATAGGGGGATCGGCTGCCGGTTCCGGTCTGAACACGCATCCAGACTACGTTCGAATGATGTCGGAGAAGCTCACCGAACAGCTGGGAACCGACGTTCGTCCGGCGGAAAACCTGTTCGCGGCGATGCAGTCAATGGGACCGATCGTCGCAATGTCGTCGGCACTTCGCAATCTTGCGCTCGACCTCGTCAAGATGGCGAACGACCTCCGGTTGTTGAGCTCGGGTCCGATGACGGGACTCTTCGAGATCGACCTCCCCGCAGTCCAGCCTGGATCGTCGATAATGCCGGGCAAGGTCAATCCGGTACTGCCCGAGATGCTGAACATGGTCTGCTTCCAGGTGATCGGAAACGCGACCGTCATCGATTACGCTTCACAGGCCGGACAGCTCGAGCTCAACGTGATGATGCCCGTGATCGCATTCGATCTCTTCTTTTCGACGAAGATCCTGACGAATGCGGTCGAAGCATTCGCCTCGAAGTGCGTGGCGGGAATAACGGCCAACACGGAACGGTGCCGGATGTACGGCGACATGTCGCTTTCGAACGTGACGGTACTGAATCCGCTCATTGGCTACCTGAAAGCAGCTGAGATCGCAAAGCGGGCGCTCAAGGAGCATCGGCCGCTGCGCGACCTCGTCCTCGAGGAAGGACTCGTCTCGGAAGAAGAGCTCGACAAGGCGCTCAACCTCAAGCAGATGGCCCATCCTCACGAGAGCTGAAGGCCACGAATGCACGCGAGCTGAACACAGATCCGCGAGAATCTGTGTTCAGCTGTGGCAACTCTTTCCGCCGGATCTCGATCATGGGGTGACTCGAAACCAAGGAGGCACCCCGATGCTCGAATCGATTGATGCTCTCGCCGCCGGCGACACTACGCTCGCGGAACTTGAAGGTCTGACCGCCGCCGAGGCTTATGCCATCGCCGACTTCGGGTGGACGATGCTCGGTCAGGGACGCGCCGACGCTGCCGCGGCTATCTTCGAATCCCTGACGATCTCGAATCCCCGCCACGCGTACTTCTTCGCGCTGCTCGGCTCCGCGTTGCAGAAGCTCGGCGAGATCGAGGCGGCGCTCGACGCTTACGGTCGTGCGCTGTCGATCGATCCGGACGAGACCGGTGCCCTGGTGAATCGCGCGGAGCTACTGCTCGGGCTCGACACTTGCGACTCGGATGAAGTGGCAGATCTCCTCGGTCGAAGCCTATCGGTCGATCCAGATGCCACTCGGCCGGAAACGCGCCGTGCCCGCGCGCTGATTGCAGCGATTGCCGCCGAGAGGCTCGCCCCCGAATGTGAAAATGCGACTGTGGTATAACGGCGGCCATGGGATGGGCCGGCCTGCAGGGGTTCTTCGATGATCGATTCGTTCGGAATTACGATCGTTGCGTTGCTCCGCTCGAACGATCGGTCTTTCGAGAGGCCCGCAAGCGCCTGCTCGGACGCGCAGCGGGTCTCGTGCTCGACCTCGGAGCCGGGACCGGTGCAAACGCCGAGTACTTCGAGGCACCGGTTCTGAGTGTGATCGCCATCGATCGCGACGAACGTATGCTCATCCAGTCGAAGGCCCGGCCCTCTGCGGTGGTTCCGATCCACATGGCGGTCGCCGACGCTGAGGCCCTTCCCTTCTCCAGCGGCGTATTTGACACCGTGGTCGCGTGTCTCGTCCTGTGCACGACTCCGCGGCCAGACATCGCCCTGGCCGAGCTCGTACGAGTGCTCGCTCCGGGAGGTCGGGCGCTGTTTCTCGAGCACGTGCGAAGTACATCTGCGATCATCGGAATGGCTCAGGATCTGGCGAATCCAGTGAATCGGCTTGTCGCCGGAGGCTGTAACCTGAACCGGCGAACGGAGTCGAGTATCCGCAGAGCCGGATTGCGCGTCGAAAGCCGTCGCTCGTGGTTTGCAGGAATACTCGTCGAAATCGAGGCCATTTCAACCGTGTGAATGGAACCATCATCCCTATGAAATCGACCTGCTTTTCTATTATCCCGATCCTGCTTGTTTTCGCGGGATTTGCGCTATCGAGCCCGACGACCGTCGGTGCCCAGACAAGCTCGAAAGCGGTGGTTACCGTCGACCCCTCCGGTCCGGCCGCTCCGGTAGCCGCCGGCGAGACGTTCACTGCGACGATCGCGCTCAATATCCGGTCCGGATATCACATCAATGCGCAGAAGCCCTCGGAGGACTACCTTATCGGAACTAACGTGAGTGTAAGGCCACCGAAAGGGTTCAGCGTCGTTCGGTCAACGTACCCGAAGGCGAGAATGGGCAGGTTCAGCTTCTCCGAGACGCCGCTTGCGGTCTACGACGGAAACGCCCAGATCGTGGTGACGCTGAAGGCGGACTCCTCGGTGGCTGCTGGTAAAGCAACGATTCCGGCCAAGGTCGAATTCCAGGCCTGCAATGATGACCAGTGCCTGCCGCCGTCGACGGTCGACGTTTCGTTCACGGTCGAGGTGTCGGACGCCGGAGCATCGGAAGACACACAGACATTGACCGTGACCGGAGCGCCACCCGATGCGCGGATCTCGATCGACGGAAAGGCGGCTGGTGTTGCCAATGCGCAGGGACGGGCGGTCATACGCGACGTGACTGCCGGCAGGCGCACGGTGCGCGTCGAGGCGCCCGGCTTTGCGCCTTTCGAGAAGGATGTCGACGTCACGGCCGATGCGCCTGCGACGATCGCGGCGACGCTCGTGCCGGCGACGAATGCAAACACGAACATTGCCGTGAACACGAACGTCAATCCGACCTCCTCTCTCCCGATGGCTTCATCGAGCTCAAATGGGAACTCGATGACGCCCGCGCCGGCGTCGGATTCGTCGGGTTGGTTGCTGTGGGTGCTCGGCGGCGTCATCGTCGCAGCGCTCGCCGGTATCGGCGTGGTAGCGGCGACTCGCGGCAGCTCGGCTCGTAGATAGTCCCTCGAGCCAGGTGCGAGTCGGATCAGCGGCAATTCAAGCTACTGACACGCAGCAGAGGACCGAACCCGGAGCGAAGCGACGGGCCGGCAGTCCAACAGCGCCGACACGACGGCAAGCAGCGCCTCTCGTCCCGCGAATTGCGCAAGCGCGAGGCCGGCCCGTCGTTTCGCCGTGGGTTCGGTCCTCCGCACTTAGTCCGTGCTAGGACGTGCGACTCCTCATCAACTGCACGAACTCGACGAACAGGTGCTCTGCGTCGTGCGGACCGGGTCCCGCTTCGGGATGGTACTGGACCGCGAAGACCGGCAACGTGCGGTGGCGCAACCCTTCGACCGTGTTGTCGTTCAGGTTCAGGTGAGTCACCTCGACATCGTCCGGAAGAGACGCTGCATCGACGGCAAAGCCGTGATTCTGGGCCGTGATTTCGACTCGGCCGGTCCCGAGGTCCTTCACGGGGTGGTTTCCGCCGTGATGTCCAAACGGGAGCTTGAAGGTATGCCCACCCAACGCATGTCCCAGCAGTTGGTGCCCGAGGCAGATACCGAACGTTGGAATCACTGCCTGCACGACCTTGCGGATCGCTTCGATCGCTCCCTCGAGTGTTGCCGGATCCCCCGGACCATTCGAGATGAACATCCCGTCCGGCTCGAGCGCCAGAACCGCCTCAGCCGTGGACGTCGAGGGCAGGATCGTGACGTCGCAGCCAAGCGCCCGCAAGTATCTAAGGCTGTTGTACTTGACTCCGAAGTCGAGCGTAACGACGTTCAACTTTCTCGAAGGCGGAGCCGAATTCTCAGGGTCTGGCGCGCCGAACGGGTGTTCGGACTTGTCGCCGCCCCACGCGTACGACGTCTCGCACGTCACTGCCGAAGCAAGTTCGCGTCCTTCCATCTCGGGGATCGACGTCGCCCTGCGAACGGCCTCGGCACCGTCGAGGGTCTCGGTGGTGATGCAGGCACGCATGGCGCCCTTGTCGCGAATGTGGCGCACGAGCGCTCGCGTGTCGATCTCCGATATTCCCACTACTCCGTGGCCGGAAAGGTAGTCGTCTATCGACCCGGCAGAGCGCCAGTTGCTAACCGTCGGGCTGACCTCCCGAACTACGAAGCCCTCGAGAAAGACGCTTCGCGCTTCGACGTCATCGGCATTGATCCCGTAGTTTCCGATGAGCGGATAGGTCATCACGACTATCTGGCCCGCATAGCTTGGATCCGTGAGGATCTCCTGATATCCGGTCATGGACGTGTTGAATACGACTTCGCCGCAGCGCTCGCCACGAGCGCCGAAGGCCCGCCCGCGAAACACCCGACCGTCTTCCAGCGCCAGAATCGCTTCCGTCATTGATTACTCCAGGTCTTCATTCGGTCTTTGAGTCTTTGCGCGGTAATTCCCGCAACTTCGAAAATCTGACGATCAGCTGCGCTTGAGGTACTCTTCGGCTTCGTGCAGCCATCGCTGCTCGCGACGGAACTTGAACGACGGCGCGCTGTTGACGGTCTCGACTACCGTTCGCATCTGCTCGCGCGCTTCGTCGACGAGCTTCAATCGATCCAGCGTCAGACCGAGAAGATACAGTCCTTCGGCGTCGGTTGATCGACGATCGACATACCGTTCGAACGCAGTCTTCGCATCCTCGAACTGTCCGGCGTCGAAATAGGTAGAGCCGACCTCTCGCCAGATCTCGAACTGCTCGTGGTTCTCGTCGATACGCACGACCTTGTCGAAGTGTCCGATGGCTTCCGCAAAGCGTTTCTCTCGTCTTGCAATGCGGCCCAGCCGAAAGTGCGCATCGGCTTCGTCGGGATTGATCTCGATGGCCTTGCGATAGTGCTCGACGGCATCCGCCGTCTGACCTCGCTCCTCGAGGATGATGCCGAGATTCAGGTGGGCCTCCCCGTCAGCGGGGTTCAGCGTTGCGGCCTTCAGGTTCTGCTCGTACCTGAGCCGGGCGTCACGTGTCGTCGACCAGTCTCGCCATACGCCCCGAAAGATGAAGAAGAGGATGACTAGAATGAATGGCGACATCGCCAGATACGACGCCCACGCGGCAAGCGGCAGAAGCATCAGCGACGGCGTTGCCAGCAACGCCGCCAGTGTCGCGCGCCACCAGCCAGCCCCGGGAATCGGAATGAACCCGATCACGTACGGCACAACGAACCCGATCACCGGCGAGAGTGTCCAGACCGAGATGCTTCGCACGCGAAACGGCTCGGCAAACACGAGCGCGAGGATCGACCATGCGAGAAACACCGCAGCCCAGGCCGACAGACTCGTCGCCACCGAGGCACCGAACTCGCGCCTCAGCACCTCGCGCGCCGATTCACGCGGAATCAGCGCCCCCAGGATCACGAGCGTCGTCGGGACAAAGATCCCGACGACGAACAGAATCGGAATGAGCGCGCGCGAGGTTCCCCTCAGGTGCTGAAGCAGGATGGCGACCGCCCCGATATCGCGGCTGCCAAGCTGGATGATCTGAAGCACGTCGCGCGGGAGGCCGCCGAGAACGAATCCGTAGAGTACCGTCGCACCCAGCGCCGCGAAGAACGCAACGCCAACCGGACGGGTCGACCTGAGAGCAACGGCGGCGCCCAGAGGGTCGTAGAAAAACCGCACGAGCTGCTTCAGGTAACCCATGGCTCGTTCGGGGCGCCCGACACCGTGATCACTCGACGGCGCCAAGTTCCGACAGCGGCCAGTACCGGAACCACGCCTGACCGTAGATGTACTTCTCGGGCACCTGTCCCCAATGGCGGCTGTCGTTGCTGTGGTCGCGATTGTCTCCCATCACGAAGTAGCGATGCGGCTTGATGGTCTTGACCATCGAGCGCTGGGGCGCACTCGAGAACTCCGGCGACAGGTAAGGCTCGTCGAGCAATTTGCCGTCGATAAAGACCTTTCCATCAGTATCGATCCGTACGGTCTCTCCCGGCAGTCCGATTACCCTCTTGATGAAGGACTTGTCCGGATCGCGCGGATACCAGAACACCACCACGTCGCCCCGCCGGATCGGATGGCCGATCGAGAACCTCGAAGTCGGCCATTCGTTGCCGGCATATACGAACTTGTTGACGAAGATCCGCTCGCCGTCGTGAAGGCGCGGGAGCATGCTCGTCCCCTCTACCTTGACGGGCTGGATTACGAAGACTACGAGCAGAATTGCGGTCAGGGCCGCGAACAGGACATCGCGAATGAGGGCCTTGGCCTCTCCCCATACGTGGACGCTCGGTAACTGCCTATCGGACCCGGCCGGCAGGATATCGATGCCGTCCGTCGTGGTAATCCCCGGCAAGGCATCGGTCGCGTCGTGTTCTGTCACCATTCCCTCGCTGCGTGAGATCGGTCGAACGGCACGAGACTGTACGTTGCACCGTCAGACGTTGTCAAACTGCGGCACCCGCGGCCAGTGTGCCGGCTTGATCTGCAAGTTCCCGCCCTTGGCCAACGTCGGCCGCCTTTTGCTGTGTCAACCGGTAACGCGCCTTGCAGCCTCAAATTCAGATGTGGTCGAAATGAGCGGTTTCCTGATACGGTAGACGGAGACTCGGACGGGAGTGACATAAGGCTCGATGGAAAGTTCAGTCGGATCAGGCGAACGAAAGAGAGTCGTTGTTGCCGGAGGCGGTCTGGCGGGAATGACGGCTGCAAGGCGACTGCTCGTCGCCGGTTACGACGTCGAGCTCCTCGAGAAGCGCGAGATACTCGGCGGAAAGGTGTCGGCCTGGCGTGACGCTGACGGCGACTGGGTCGAAACCGGGCTCCACACATTCTTTGGGGCATATGAAGAGATCTTCGACCTCATGCGCGAGCTTGGTGTCTACGACGAGATTCTTTGGAAGGACCACGTCCTGAAATACACGATGGCCGGCGGCGCCAGCTTCGAGTTTCGGACAGCGAAACTTCCGAGTCCGCTTCATCTCATGCCGGCGGTATTCCAGAATCGCTACTTCTCGATTCCAGAAAAACTGTCGCTCGCGAAAGCACTCAAGCCCATCCTCTTTGGTGGTCAGGCCTACTACGACGACATCGACCGGATGAGTTATCAGGACTGGCATCGAGCGTTCGGCATCTCGGACAAGATGCTCAAGCGGATGTTCGTCCCGATGACCCTTGCGCTGAAGTTCCTTCCGCCTGAAGAGATCTCCGCCAAGATCGTTGTCGACGTGTCGGGCACATTTCTTCGAGCCCGCGACGCCTCGAAGATGGGCTTCCTCTCAGGCTCCCCTGCCGAGAAGCTCACCGGTCCGCTCGCTGGCGACATCGTCCGTCGGGGCGGTCGGATCCACACCGGATCCGGAGTCCGATCGATTGGCCTTTCCGAGGACCGTCGCATCTCGTGGCTCGAGTCGACGACTGGCGAGCGTTTCGAGGCCGACGCCTTCGTTCTGGCCCTGCCGATTCACAACCTCAGGCGGGTGATTCCGAACGAGCTGAGGCAGGATGCCTTTTTCTCGGACCTCGACCGCTTCGATGGAGTTCCGGTCATTACCGTGCAACTCTGGTACGACCGCCAGATCACGAACGTCGACAACATCCTCTTCTGCCCGGACGGCCGCATTCCGGTCTACGCCGATCTCGGCAACACCACTCCCGACTACCGATTCGATGGAAATTCCCGGATCGAGGCCGTCGTCGCGCCGGCCAGGGACCTGATGGGACTCGACGACGCCGAGATCGTCAGGAGGGTCGCGGCGGACGTTGCATCCTGTTTCCCGAAGGCGACGGCTTCCTCAAGGATCGTGAAGTCGACGGTCGTCCGTGTCCCGCAATCCGTATATCGGCCCTCGCCCGGACTCGACAGGTATCGGCCCACACAGGCGACGCCCGTTCCGAATCTGTTCCTCGCCGGCGGCTACACGAGGCAGAGATTCTACGATTCGATGGAAGGCGCCGTCTCGAGCGGCAACCTTGCCGCCACCGCACTTGTCGACCGGTTCGGTCATTTCGCCTAGGCGCCAATGAGAGTAACGGCATCGAGCGTTACGGCAACTTGCCCGGCAGGGCCCTCTGGCTGACCGGTCCGTTTCATTCGTGTATCCTTTTCGCGCAATGCACGATCTCGTAATCATCGGCGCCGGCCCCGCGGGGCTGTCCGCGGCCCTGGCCGCGCAGAAGCTCGGGCTCGACGTCGCAGTCATCGAACGAGGCCAGGTTGCCGAGACCGTCCACCAGTATCCGATCGGCAAGCCGCTCTTTTCGACTGCTGACGAGCTCGAGCTGGCTCCCGGCACCCTCACACCGAGAGGTCCGAAGCCGACGCGCGAGGAGCTGCTGACGCACTACTCCCGATTCGTCGTCGACACCGGGCTTCGCGTGCATACGGGAGAGCCGGTGCTCGCAATCCGCCGCATCGATGCCGGGTTCGAGATCGAGACGTCCGGAGGAACCTATCGATCGCGGACCGTGCTCGTTGCGACCGGCATCAACGGCTTCCGAAAGCGGCTCGGCGTTCCAGGGGAAACACCGGAGCGCGTTCAATACCGGTTCGTTGAAGGCTTTCCATATGCCGGGCGAGACGTGCTCGTGGTTGGAAGCGGCAATTCGGCGGCAGAAACAGCGCTCTTCCTCGAAGAGGTCGGCGCGCGCGTTACGCTCGCCATGCGTCGCCACAGCTATGAACGCGATCCGTCCGCCGGCAAGGCCGAGATCAAGTATTGGATCGCCGATCCCCTTCGCGCACTCGTTGCCGACGGTCGAATGACAGTGCTCTTCGACGCGACTGTCGTGTCGATCTCGGACAGGTCGGCGACGATCTCGATCAGCTCGTCGTCGACTGTTGAAGTTGCGTGTGACGCAATCTTCGCGTTGCTCGGCACCAAGCCGGACCTTTCGCTCTTCGAGAACGCCGGCGTTCGTATCGACGCGGACGGTTTGCCGGCGTACGATCCCGCCACCTTTGAAACGAACGTTCCTGGCCTTTACGTCGCCGGCCACATTACGAGAGAACCCCACATGAAGGGTGCGCTGCGAGTCGGCCCACTCGTTGCACACCGAGTCGCCGAAACGCTGACCGCATCGAGAACCAAGGTCTGACCGGAGGAACGGCGCACGCCGCCACGACGCGAATGCCAGTCTGCCCTAAGTGCAACACGGTCTACGTGGACGAGCTACGTTTCTGCAAGGTCGACGGCTCTCCGCTGATTCCTCACGCCAGCGAGACCTATATTCCGCTCGGCGTAGTCGTCAACGAGAGCCTTCGCGTCGTCGACCGGCTGCGTACCGACCGCTTCGGCGTAGTCTATCGCGTCGAGGACGCCATCGACCCGGGGCAGGTGTTTGCCCTCCGGTTGTTCCGGCGCGGGCTCGTGAACTCCAAGGTCTTTGCAGCCCTCGTCCAGCTCGCTGAGCGGCTTTCTGACGGGCTTCGCGAACCTGACGTACTCGGCGACTACATCCCGATCCAACTCGAGGACGGCCGGTACGCCCTGCTCAGCACCGACTTCCCGGGCACTCCACTCGACGAGGTCATCACGAGCGAAGCGCCACTGAAACCGCCGTTCGTCGTCTCGACGCTTCTGCGTGTCGCCGACGTCCTGACCGGAGCTCATTCGGCCGGCTTCGTGCACGGCAATATCACGCCCGAGAACGTGCTGCTCGTCGACCGATCCGAGCGAGGCGTCACGGTCAAGCTCGCCGACTTCGGTCTCGCAACCACGATTCGAATTCACAACGCCCGGGCCCTCACGGCTCCGGCGGGCGCCGTTCGGCTCCAGAACTACGACAACTACTACGCCCCCGAGATTGTAACGGGACGCGGCGTGGAAGCCGACGACAGGACGGACATCTTTTCACTCGGGGCGCTCTGCTATCAGATGCTCAGCGGCTGGATACCTTTCTCGGACGCGTCAATCGAAGGCGACGTAGCGGTCTACCTGACCGAGGATCCCCGCCCCCTGATGGTCCTCAACAAGGAGCTCGGAATCCCGCGGGCTCTCGAGCAGGCGATGCTCAAGGCGCTCGAGCTCAATCCCGAAGCCCGGCACCGGTCGATTGCCGATCTCATCGAGGTCCTTCAGGAGATCGAGCTCGATCTCTCGATAATGCCGGAGCCTGGCGCAGAGCCACAGCGTCGTTCGTCCAGGCTGATAGAGGCATCGCGGATAATTGAAGACTCTGCCGCGTCGATCCCCTCGCGAGTCACGGATCCGCTTGATGGTCGGGATACGGGCGCAACCGAACCCCAGACGGACGTCTCGGACGATGCAGAATCGGACGCCACCCTACCTTGAAGCGTCTGCCGCGCCGGACACACCTGTCGTGACCAGTCGCCGGCTCTGGCCGTATGCCGTCGCGGCCTGCGGGCTGCTCGTCGCTCTGACTGCAGCGACGTGGCTGTTGTTCACGGCCCCGCCGACAACAACCGACGATTTCGTGATCGTGTCCTCACCCTCAGGTGCCGACGTCGAATTCGACGGCGCGCCGCTCGGCCCATCACCCGTGAAGCTCGACCACGTGAGCCTCGGGCTTCATCGAGTCCGAGTACTCAAGGAAGGATTTACCAGCTTCGATGACAATGTCCGTGTGGACCTGGATCGAGAAGGTCCGCTTCGAATCACGCTCAAGCCGATTGCGCCTGAAGGCAGCGCGGCTCGTACGACCGAAGAACAGATCGCCGAGTTCACTCGCCTTGCGCAGAGCGCATTCGATCGCGGCGTGCTCGTCGATCCCTACCTCAAGAGCGCCCTCTACTATGCGGACGCAATCCTCTCCATCGACGCGACGAATCAGGTGGCGGCCGAGGTACGCGCGCGCATTCGCGTGAATCTTCTCGCGGCTGGTCAACGGGCCCTCGAGCGCCGTGAGTACGCACGAGCAAGGGCAGCGTTCCAGCAACTTCTGCAGGCATTTCCCGGCGATGCGGACGGTGCCGCCGGTCTGGAGGCCGCTCGCGATCCGGCACAGCGGCCTCCGCCCCGTCCGACGCGCCCGTAGCGCACTGCAAAGTGCCTCACACACAGAAGTTGCATTCCTTGACAGACGAAAGACGACCGATACAGTATTCACCGCCATGGCCGGAATGAAGTTTCGAAAGTCGTGTGATCTGTGCAACGTCACCTTCTTCACACCGAACCGCAATGCGCTGTATTGCTCGAAGTGTTCAAAGAAGATGGGCGTCGCCGATCCAGCGGTCGTCCCCGTGTCCGGCGGTAAGCCCGCCAGGCCGGCAGCGATCGAAGTACGCAAGGCACGGCCGCAAGCCGTCGTTGCGGAGGCGGCCCGGCCTCGAACCCCGGTTCTGGTCAAGAAGGTCAAGAAGGGACCTCGACCCCCGAAGCCGACGGATCTGACTGACGAGCTTCGCCAGCAGATCGCCGAAGCGTTCGAAACGGCCAGCGGCATCGGCACCGAATCGCTTCGCGACATGCACGCTTCGATCGCCGAGAAACTCTGGGTGCGACGCTGGATGGTGGCCGAGGTCATACAGGAGGTCTCGGCGAAGCAGGCACACCTGACGCCCGAGCTCCGCGAGCAGGCCTGGGCCCTGTACAAGGAGATGGTCGAGTCGCACGAAAGGCCCGCTGGCGGACGTCGACGTTCCATCGCGGCGCAGCTCAACGTGCCGATCAAGGAAGTCATCCTCGCGGTCCGGGACTGGGCGCGAAAGCAGGAAGCGGCAAGTCCGACTCCGAGACTCTCGCGGCAGCAGCTGTTCGAGATCGAGCGAACCTATTGGCAGGCGATCCAGGCCAGGGAGCACGCTCTCGACGAGCTGCCCCAGCACCTGGCCGAAACGCTCGGGTATGCGAATCGCTGGCAGGTGCTCAGGTGGATCGACGTTCTTCACGACGACCCCAGGGCGTTCGAGGCCGTGCCGGATCCTGGCCCGGAGCATCGCGAAGAGATCGTCCGGCTCTACATGGAGTACCTTGAATCGACTTCGCCTCCCGACAAGGGGCTTCATCAGACTATCGCGGAGACGCTCGGCGGCACGCTGAAGCCGCGTCAGGTGCACAAGGTGCTGCAGGCATTCCGCCACGAGCATCGTGCCAAGTACGTTCCCTCGGCCTAGGACCGTGATTCCGCCAACACTCCGAACGCGCTCCCTGGCCCGATGAAGCAGGTCTTCCAGAACTTCAAGTCCGGAGAGGTGAGTGTCGGCGACGTGCCGCCTCCGGCCTGCAAGCCGGGTGGCGTCCTCGTCCGCACTACGCGGTCGCTCATCAGCGCGGGCACCGAGCGAGGGACTGTTTCGGTCGGTCAGAGCTCCCTGCTCGGCAAGGCGCGACAGCGCCCTGATCTCGTGAAGCAGGTCATCGACAACGTCCGCAAGGAAGGTCTCGGCGCAACCGTACTCAAGGTGCGGACCCGGCTCGAGTCACTCAAGCCGTTCGGCTACAGCGCGGCCGGTGTCGTGGCCGCAGTGGGTGAAGGGGTCGCGGACCTGCGCGTCGGCGACCGCGTTGCGTGCGCCGGAGCGACCTATGCGAGCCACGCGGAGGTCATCTTCGTGCCGCGCAACCTCTGTACGCCGCTTCCCGACGAGGTCTCGTTCGACGACGCCGCGTACACGACCATCGGAGCGATCGCGATGCAGGGCGTGCGTCAGGCCGACGCACGCCTCGGCGAAACCGTCGTCGTCGTCGGCCTGGGATTGATCGGACAGATCACCGTCCAGTTGCTACACGCTTCGGGCTGCAGGGTTGTCGGCATCGACCTCGACCCGGCTACCGTCGAACGCGCGGCGGTGTCGGGAGCGGACCTCGCGCTCCATCGAAAGGAAGATGTCGAGCGACGCGTCGATGCGTTCACGGGCGGCGTCGGCGCCGACGCTGTCGTGATTACCGCGAGTGCGAAGTCTAACGATCCGATCGAGCTGGCCGGCCGTCTGGCGCGCCCGAGGGCGCGGGTCGTGGTCGTGGGTCTCGTGCCAATGGACGTGCCGCGCTCGCCGTACTACGAGAAGGAGCTCGACGTGAGGATGTCGCGATCGTACGGCCCGGGTCGTTACGATCCGTCCTACGAGGAGCGCGGAATCGACTACCCGATCAGCTACGTGCGCTGGACCGAAGGACGCAACATGTCGTCCTTCATCGAATTGCTCGCGACGAAGCGCATCTCGATGGCGCACCTCACCACGCATCGATTCCCTCTCGCCGATGCCGTCGCCGCCTACGACGTCGTACTCGGAAAGTCTGGCGACTCGCCGTGCGGCATTCTTCTCGAATACTCCGGAGAGCCCGATCTCGAGGAGCGCGTCGATCACCCGGCCGTTCATGTCGCGACGGCCGCAGGTGATGTCGGCGTCGCCTTCGTTGGAGCCGGCAACTTCGCCACGGCCAGCCTCCTGCCTCCGCTCAAGCGCCTTTCCAATGTGCGCCTGACGGGCGTCGCCACGTCGTCGGGACTTACCGCACGCAGTGTCGCCGACAAGTTCCAGTTCGCCTTCACTGCATCGGGCATCAACCAGATTGTCGACGATGCCTCGACGACGTGCGTATTCGTTGCGACGCGCCACAACCTCCACCATACGCTGGCGGCGCGTGCGCTCGACGCGGGCAAGGCCGTCTTCGTCGAGAAACCGCTCGCGCTGGACCGCGACGGCCTTCGCGAGGTTGTTACCGCAGCGCGAAAGAGTGGTCGTCCGTTGCTGACCGGATTCAACCGGCGATTCGCTCCGCTGGCCCGACAGATTCACGAGCGATTCGCGAACCGCGTTGGCCCGATGATTGTGAGCTTCAGGGTCAATGCGGGCTTCGTGCCCAGAGAGCACTGGACGCAGGATCCGGTCGAGGGTGGCGGTCGAATTATCGGCGAGGCCTGCCACTTCATCGATTTCGTACAGTATCTGACCGGCTCGACACCGGTAAGAGTCAGCGCTACGGCAGTGCGATCCGGCAATGCGCGTGAAACCAACGCCGACAGCGTGGCGGTGGCGCTCGAACTGTCGGATGGCTCGGTCGGATCGATTCTCTACGTGGCGCTCGGCGACAAGCGACTCCCGAAGGAGCGGTGCGAGGTATTTGCCGACGGCTGTGCGGCCGTTCTCGACGACTTCAAGTCGGCCTCGTTTTTTCGCGATGGACGTGAGGAGAAGCTGAAGGGCGGAACGCAGGACAAGGGGCACGCGGCCGAAGTTGCAGCATTCGTCGAGGCGGTCCGATCCGGCGGCCCTTCGCCCATCTCGCTCGCTTCCCAGATCGCGACGACCCTCACGAGCTTCGCCACGCTCGACGCGCTGCGCACAGGCATGCCGGTCGATCTGACGGACGAACTGAGGTCATTCGGGGTCCTTCCAATCGCTGAATAGCCGGGTAGACGGCAACGCCGACACGGCGTGACCGAGGCCGCGTCCGGGCCGCGTCCGTGCAGCGGCTCAACCATATGGTGTGCCCGGAGCAAGTGCGGCACTGCTACCGCTCTGTGCCTCGATCAGCACTTTTACACGCCTTTTGCAGGATTTTCCGGCGATTCCGACTCTGGCACGGCATTCGCACTGGTGATCCACGAGTGGCGCGAATCGGCCGACACGCGAACGCGCCCGGAAACATTGCGGAGGTGACACGATCATGAACACTAATATCTTTTCGACGAGCGTGGTGCGGACGGCTGCACGACGCGGCGCCATCGTGGCGATAGGCCTGGCGTTCGCGCTCGGCCTCGTTGCGCCATCGTCCTCGGCCCAGATCGGCGGTCGCGTCACGATTCCTTCGGGGACGAGCCTGACCGTGCGAATGGACTCGACGATTGAATCGGGCTCAGCGCGTCAGGGTGACGCTGTACGAGCCACGGTCACATCGCCTGTACTCGTTTCGAACACGACGGTCATCCCGGCCGGCACGACGCTGACGGGACGTGTCCTCGAGGTCACTGCTGCGAAGGCGTGGGGAACCACGAGCGGCGTGACGATCGAGCTCGACCAGCTGACGTCGACGACGGGCGCTACGCTCGCCGTGGACGGCGACCTCACGACGCCGAACGGCGAACGGCTGACGGTTGTCGACAACCTTCGACGCGGAACGGAGCTGAATTTCCTGTTGAACCGCTCGCTGGTGATCACGAACGATTTCTACGCCACTGACGAGCCCGAGACGTCGAACGTTCGCATCCTCAGCGCGACGGCTTCCACGCGGGCCGGTCAGATGATCGTTCGAATCGTGGCGCAGAACACGAACGTGTTCCGCCTCAATGAAACGCATGTGCGCCGCGGCGACACGATGCACATCTACGTCAACGGCACTCGTCAGGGATACGTCCGAGGGATGAACGAGCTTCTCGTCACGTTCGCGGCCGACGAGTGGCGCGGGCTGACCGACATCGTCGTGCACAGCCTTGGAAACGACGTCGTCATCCGCTCGAACACGATCGGGTCTGGATCGATCACCGCGGCAGAGGCCGCCGACATCGAACGCCAGGTCAACCTGTTGCTCGCCGACTATGCTCGGATACTCGGCGTCCGGTACAACCGGTTCACTGGTCAGGTGACGTTCACGGCGAAGAACTATCGCGAGAACGAGATCGAGCTCCTGTTCGCTCTCAACTCGCTCGCCTCGGCCTCGAAGCTCTACACGCAGCTCATCCGTACGTCGGATGATCCGCAGGGGCTCTCAGGCGCGACGGACATCGTCCTCGAGCAGGCGCGATCGGTGGATCGTGCTGCTGGCCGAACGCGTTCGGGACGCGCCGACTCCATCGTCCGCCGCTGGACCGCGATGCGCGATGACGTGATGATCATCGACAACGGGACCGCCAACGTCGTCGACAGAGGCAACTGGCCACGGTAACGGCATTCGAGCCGTCGAGTTACGGGCCCGCCGGAGAACACTCCGGCGGGCCCGTTCTCATGCGCCGGACGGCTATTGCCTGGCACGGGCAACCACGTTCGTCGCGTACTCGGAGATCTCGCGGAACTTGACCGACGGATTCATGCCGACGTCGCGGATGGCCTGCCATAGCGGACTGTCACGGAGGTTGCCCGTCGGCGACCGGACAAGATCACTCCAGCGTACCTCGGCGGGCGGCGAGTCGCCGTACGCGTGCTGCATCGCCCTCAGAATGGTGCCCTGGCCGCCGTTGTAGGCTGCGGCGGCGAAGCGCCATCGGTCGTCTCCCTGCGGTTCTCCGTAGACTTCATATCCCGGGAGCCGCCGGCCCGAGCGCAGCGTGACGCCGTTCCGGAGCGCGTTTTCCTTGTTCTCGAGGATGAGTGCCGCTGCCGGCACGGCTTTCATCGGGTCGAAGCGTTCGTCGCTTGCCCGATCGTATAGGGGACCACGTCCGCGGCGACGCGGCCTGGAAGCCCCGGTGCTCAGGCCCGCTTCATGAGCCTCCGCGATTCCGAGTTGCGCGACGCCGGCGTAGCCGAACGGATTTCGCGCGAAAGCACTCTCGCGAAACCCGGTTTCCTGAGCAAGGATCGATTTCAGGATCAACGGATCGACGTCCGGATACCGGGCCTGCGCCGCGCGAATGGCATTGTTGTAGTCGTTCTGTCCGGCGATTCCACGGCCGAATCCCAGCGTCCACGACGTCTCCAATGACGCCGTCGGGCCGGGGTCATTGGAGACGCTTGAAGCTGCAGCGGGGGGAAGCCTTACGACTGTACCCGGCGTGACAGGCCCGCCAGCCGTGAGTCGGGGGTTGAGGGCGAGAAACGCGCTGCGCGACGCATCGTCGTTGAGGCCGAATCGTTCGAGTATCGAGTCGACGGTGTCGCCGAGCCTTGCGAAGTAGCTGGACGCCGCCGTGTCGATGGGCGGCGAGCCGCCGCCGCCCACGGTTTGAATTGGGTTGAGCATTGCTGTCCTCCAGAGGATCGATCTCGCGGCGCCCGAGTTGAATAGCTCGTCCCATGATCGAGTCGAAGCGCTTGAAGGTTGCGTGCGTCTGGTCCTCGAACCGACGCGCACGTATCATCCGGCACAATGGAGCCGACGACCGCCGAGCTGATCGTGAAGCTCTCGGACCCTGACCCTCACGTGCGACGCGAGGCGGCCCGGGCTCTCGGTGAGTCGGGAGCCCGTGAAGCCGTCGAGGCTCTCTGCTCGCTGCTCGAGCGCCAGACGTCGGAGGAGGACGAGTCGCATCCGGAACACACCGCGCGCGCCGCGGCAGCCGTGGCGCTCGGTCGCATCGGCGATCCGGCTGCGACCGATGCGCTGCTCATCGCAATGGCGGACCCCTTCAACGCGGGTACGGCGGCATCGACCGCGCTCGGACGACTCGAGCCTCCTCCGGTGGATCGTCTGATCGAGGCTGCACGCGACGGCGATCCGTGGCGCCGGGCGCGCGCCGTGGTGGCTCTCGGAGAATGTGGCGCCGCCGAGGCGTTCGATGCGATGGTAGCGCTGCTCGACGATCCGGAGGTCGCCGTTCGCCGAGCCGCGGCGGCGGCGTTCGGGAAACTGCGGGATCCGCGCGCCGTGGCGCCGTTGACGGCGCTACTGTCCCGGAAGGACGAATCGACCTTCGTCCGGAGCTATGCCGCGGTGTCGCTCGGGTCGTTGAAGGATCGTTCGTCGGTCGATGCGCTCGTCCGAGCGCTCGACTCGCCTGATCCCCTGCTTCGCCGGTCGGCGGCACGGGCGCTGTGTCGGATCGACGACCCTCGGTCTCGCGAAAGGCTCGAAGTAATGGCGGCCGAGGACCCCGACAAGTCGGTGCGGCAGATCGTGGAGAGGTACCTCTCTCCGCGCCCCGGTCAACGCGAGCATTGAGGTCTCGACGGCCTCACCTCTTGCGCGAAGCGCCCTGGAGTGCGGCGTGAAGCGCCGCTTT
>CAZQBW010000057.1:0-24417 GCA_964591515.1 uncultured Clostridia bacterium | reverse complement strand
TGGGCGGCGGTACCGCGGGTCGCGTGTGCTCGTTGCACTCGCCCTCGCGACCCACGGCTATTTCCTTCGACCGCTCCGCGGTCGAAAGCGCCTTCAGCGATCCAAAGCGTCGAATTCTGGCGGAGCCATCTCTGTAAATCGGTGGACTAGCGGCGATTCGCAGCCGCATTGAAGAGCTGCGAATCATCCAGTGCCGCTGTCAATCGTGTTGGCGGTACGTGAAGGACGTTGACGGTCTGCTAACCTCTTCATGGAAAACGAGTTGCGGCTCGGAGGATGGGATCGGTGTCAACTCACTTGGCATGCAGTCCCAGTCCGGACATGTGTGACAGGGTGCCGCGCACGGCCGAAAGCTCTTTATTTACCGCAGTTGCATCGTGGGTCATCGTGGGTCAAGGAAGTGAACATCGGCGGCGAGCGAGTTGCATGGACAACGCCTCGCTTCTCGGCGAGAGACCACCCACGACCCAGGAGACCCGTCCGATGCTTCGTCGACGACTTGTCGTTCTCTTCCTGCTCTTCACGCTGCTTCTGCTCGCCGGAACCGAGGGACTTCCGGTCGTCGCCCAGTCACAGTCCGTCGCGAAATCCGCGCCCGACGAAGTCGCAGCGCCGGACGTCCCGGAAGGCGACGCGCAGGACGAGGTTTCGATCGACCCGGTCGATCCCTACGAGCGCCTTTCGGTTGCCACGGCCAATCCGAACGGTCTAGGCGCGAAGTACAACGCGGACAACAGCATCACCTTCAAGGTGTACTCGTCGCGTGCAACGCGCGTGATGGTCTACATCTACAAGACGGCCGCGGGTGCGCAGGAAGTCCTCAAGTACGTCATGACCAAGAACGCTACGACGCAGATCTGGACGGCAACGGCGCCGGCGTCGTCGCTGAGCACGTACGTCGGTACGGGGCCTGTCTACTACGGCTACCGGGCCTGGGGACCGAACTGGACGTATTCGAGCTCGTGGACGAAGGGCTCGGCGATCGGATTCGTCTCGGACGTCGACGCCGCCGGGAATCGCTTCAATCCGAACAAGCTGCTGCTCGACCCTTACGCGCTCGAGGTCTCGCACGACCCGACGACGCCGACGAACACTGACGGGACCGTCTTCGCGTCGGGCTCGCTCTACCGGAACCTGGATTCGGGCACGAAGGCATCGAAGGGCATCGTCCTGAAGGCCGATACGGTCAGCTTCGGCACGAAGCCCACACGCGCGCTCAAGGACGACATCATTTACGAAGTCCATGTGAAGGGCCTGACGAAGAACGACACGGGCATCGCGTCGGCTTACCGCGGAACGTACAAGGGCGCGGGCCTGAAGGCCGCGTACCTCGCGTCGCTCGGAATCACCGCGGTCGAGTTCCTTCCGGTCCAGGAGACCCAGAACGACACGAACGACGTCGATCCGGTGACGACGGCAGGTGACAACTACTGGGGATACTCGACGCTCAACTTCTTCGCCCCGGACCGCCGATACTCGTCCGACAAGACGGCTGGCGGGCCATCGAAAGAGTTCAAGGCGATGGTCAAGGCGTTCCACGATGCCGGCATCAAGGTCTACATCGATGTCGTCTACAACCATACGGGCGAAGGCTATCTGTGGAACGGCGCCGACAAGACGACTGCGAACGTCATGTCCTTCCGCGGCCTCGACAACCCGGCGTACTACTCGCTCACGTCGGACATGCAGTTCTACTACGACAACACGGGCGTCGGCGGGAACATGAACACCCGCAGCTCGGCGACTCAGGGAATGATCGTCGACTCGCTGCTGCACTGGGCGAACACGCTCGGCGTCGACGGCTTCCGCTTCGACCTTGCGTCGGTGCTTGGCAACACGTGCGAGCACGGCTGCTTCTGGTACGACAAGCTCGACTCAGGCACGGCGCTCAACCGGATCTGGAACGACGTCGGTCCCCGGCCCGATGCGGGCGGCGCAGGCATCGACCTGATTGCGGAGCCGTGGGCGATAGACGGCAACAGCTACCAGGTCGGCAACTTCCCGCAGAAGTGGGCGGAGTGGAACGGCATCTACCGCGACGACCTGCGCAAGGACCAGAACCAGATGGGCGTCGAGAACGTGACGCCCGCGACGCTCGCGACGCGGTTTGCGGGCTCGTCGGATCTCTACGGCGACGACGGACGCAAGCCCGCGCACTCTATCAACTTCATGGTGGCGCACGACGGATTCACGCTCAAGGACCTCTACACGTACAACGTGAAGCAGAACAACCAGGCGTGGCCGTACGGGCCGTCCGACGGCGGAGAGAACAACAACCGGAGTTGGGATCAGGCGGGCGTGGCGGCGGATCAGCGCAAGGCCGCGCGCAACGGCGTCGCGTTCCTGATGCTCTCGGCGGGGACGCCGATGATCACGGGCGGCGACGAATATCTGCGGTCGCAGAACGGGAACAACAACGCCTACAACCTCGACTCGACTGCGAACTGGCTGTCGTACACGTGGACTGCGGACCAGACGAACTTCAACACGTTCACGAAGGGGCTCGTCGCGTTCCGGAAGGCACATGCGGCCCTCCGGCCTGCGAACTTCTACGCGTCGACGGACACGAACGGGAACGTGATGGAGCAGCTGCGCTGGTTCAAGCCGGACGGCCAGGTTCCCGACGCGGCCTACTGGAACAGCACGTCGAACCACGCGATCGCGTACCGGCTGGACGGAACCGAGTTCGGGGATACCGCCAGCGCGATCTACGTCGCCTACAACGGTTGGAGTGGGTCGGTGAACTTCACTCTTCCGTGGCCCGGGGCAGGGAAGAACTGGTACCGCGTCACCGACACGTCGAACTGGGCGGAAGGAGCTGGCCAGGTCGCGACACCGGGCTCCGAGGCCTTCCTCGGTGGCGAGTGGACGAACTACTCACTCGGCCCGCGCTCCATCCTCGTCCTGATCGCGAAGTAAAGAAGGCGTGGCCGTACAGAGAGCACAGAGTCACAGAGAACACTGAGCCTGATGATCAACCTCTCTGTGTTCTCTGTGACTTTGTGCTCTCTGTACGGCCACGCCTTCCTCCCGCTCTCACCTCAAATACCGACGGAAGTGAGCGACGGCGACGGCGTGGGCCTCGTCGGTGATCTCGGGGTCGTAGCGAGGGCCGATGTCGCGCATGAAGGCGTGCTCGGCGGGGTATTCGTGAAAGACGTAGCGAACGCCGGCGTCGTCGAGTGCCCGGCGGATGGCCAGGCGGCTGGCTGGCGGAATGTGCGGATCGGCCGTGCCCCAGACCATCATCAGCTCGCCCTTGATCTCGCCGGCGCGAGCGAGAGAGCCCGCGTCCGCGTCCTTGCCGAGTTTCCCAATATCGACACCGGTCGCGTAGAAGCACGCCGTCGCTCTCACGTCCGGCTGCAGCGCCCCGCGGAACGCAAGATGACCACCGATGCACCACCCGGCGACGCCAAGCTGTCCGTTCGTCACACGAGGGTGGGTCGACAGGAAGTCGAGGGCGGCGCGGCAGTCCTCGTCGAAATCCGCGACAGGGGTGTTCGCGGCATCGGCGAGTCCCCGGTCGCGTCCGGCGTCGTCGAACGCCAGAGCCGTTCCCGCGGGCTCGCTCCGGTGATAGATCTCGGGAACGGCCACAACGAAGCCATAGCCGGCGAGACGCGCGCACGAGCGGAGCGTCGCGTCCGTGAGCTGGAAGATGTCCGAGTAGCAGAGGATTCCCGGGAACCGGCCCTCGGCGCGCGGTGCGGCAACAAAAGTCCGCATCGAGCCGGTGCCGACCGGAATGTCGACGAATTCAGAGGTGATGAGCATGCGCCGCAGCCTCGTCGAATTCTGGCTGAAACGCAACGAAAAATCTCTGTGGTCTCCGTGCCTCTGTGCACTCTGTATGGCAACGCCATTGCCGTTGGCGTACAGAGAGCACAGAGGCACGAAGGGCTCAGAGCGACTCCGTTATGGACCGGACCTCGACGCGGTCGTCGCGCATGCGATTGTTCATCACCGGTGCGTCCGTCGGCACGACCGTCCACGGATTGCCCCGGAGCCGATTGAGCGCCTCGGCGATCTCGAAGAAGCTCAGTCCTGGATTGCCTTCGAGATGATAGAGCCCCGCAGGCTGCGTCTCGATGACGCTCAACAGGCTTGCCGCGGTGTCGGTAAGCATGGCGCACGACGGGATCCAGTTGCGACTCGCATCCACGTGGCCGTGCTCCACCTGATGACGGTGCAGGTAGTCGATCATGTTGTTGTTGCCCGGCGCCGTCCCGATCTGCCAGCCAAGTCGCGCAATCCGCGCGTCCGGATTTGCCAGCCGTACCCGGCGCTCGCACTCGAGCTTGTAGCGGCCGTAGTCGTCACTCGGCTCGGGAACGTCCTCGACTGAGAATGGACCGGTCTGTGAAGGCGAGTAGACGGACACCGAGCTCGTGAACAGGAAGTCGATGTCGAACTCGTCGCATGCCAGCGCCGCCCATTCCGCCCAGTCCGGACTGCCCATTGCAACATGGCAGAACCAGTCGGGTCGCACGTTGCCGATGAACTCCTTGACGGCCGCCGGGTCGTCGATGGGGACCTCGGCTCGGACCCACGGCACAACTACGTAACCGACCGCCTCGAGCGACCGCGCAAGCTCGGGTGCCACCGTTCCGTTCATTCCCGTCACGATCGCGTACATGGCGCCATCATACGCCGGAGAGGCCTCGAAAACAGGCTCCAACTTCGGTTGGTCCTTGAGCCCGCGCCGCCCACCCGAAAGCCCAAGTCTATGGCCATCCAATCTGTGCCGTTATGTAACTATGTAGTCATATTACGCACTAAGCGAATAATTTCACACTCCTACCTCTCCGTAACCCCTTTGTTTTCAATACCGGCTCTCTGGTCCACGTCTTGCGTTGGCAGTGGCGACGACAAAACAAGGAGGTAGCGAATGCGAACCATCAAGCCAAAAGCACTCGTCGCTGCACTCTGGATGCTTCCGCTGGCGCTGGCCCTGACGACCAACGTCGTCGCCGGCGACAAACCCAATGGGAAGGAGCTCTACAAACAGAACTGCAAAGTCTGTCACGAGAAGGGCTCGAAGTCCGGCGAGTTCACGCCGATGACGCTAATCCAGGACCAGTGGCGGAGCTTCTTCAAGGAGAAGCTCATTCCCGCCCACAAGGACGTCACCATTCCGGGACAGTCGATCAAGCTGCTCGACAGCCTGACCCCGGAGCAAATGAAGGCCATCGAGAAGTTCTGCGTCGATCACGCAGCGGACTCTGAACAGCCCCAGACCTGTACCTAGGACCGTTCGAGCCCCCTCGTCATCGGACCCAGAGGGAGGCGTTATGCGCACCATCATCCACGCACTGCTTGCCATCTTTCTAGTCGCCGGTCCGGTCTCGGCCCAACAGGCCCAGACGACGGTTGCCGGCGCCGTTCCCGACCCACCGAAAGCGTCCGCCGAGCCGCAGAAATCAGAAGCACAGCAACTTCGCGAAGAGATCGACCTGCTCAAGAAGACCATCGGCGCGCTCGAGCAACGCCTCGAAGCGCAGGAGAAGCGCCAGACCGTGGCGGCCGATCCCGTCACCGAGGACACCGTCGCGAAGGTCAAGGAGCTCGATCGACGCGTCATGAAGACCGAGCGCGACACGGGCCTGAACCGTGTCCGAATCGGCGGTGACTACCGCTTCGAGGCGCACTCGATTCAGGGAGAGATTCCAGACCACGTCGACGGAATGAAGCTGCAGAACCTGCTCGTCCAGACGCTCTTCGCGTCGAGCGTGCTCGGCCGTCCGCCGCAGAGCCTCGACGAGATCAGCGGCACCGTGAACGGCAACTACAGCCAGTACCAGCAGTTCACGCAGAACCTGACCTTCGACCAGCTCAAGGCGGCGATGGCGCAGGTCCCGCCCGAGATGCAGCAGCAGCTGTTCGGCATGCTCATTCCGGCCGCGTACACGCCCGGATACAGCGCCGACAACGCGATCCTGTACACGAATCGATTCCGAATCAGGCTCGACACGCAGGTCGCGCCGAATCTGAGCCTGACCGCACGGTTGAGCATGTACAAGGTCTTCGGCGACTCGGCGGGCGTGCAGGTCTTCAACGGCCAGCCGACGTCGCTCAACATCGACGGGACGACCGCCGGTGTGCCCAACGGCGACATGCTCCGCGTCGAACGCGCGTACTTCACCTGGAACAACATCAACGATTCGAAATTCTTCCTGTCGATCGGCCGCAGGCCATCCACGGGTGGACCGCCGCTGAATTACAGCGAGGACGAAGCGCGCGGCGGCACTCCGTCCGGCGCGCTCATCAATTACCAGTTCGACGGCATCACGTTCGGCTACAGGATGAGCGATCAGACGATTCTCCGGGCCTGCTACGGAGTCGGGTACGAATCGGGCTTCGGTTCGGGCGACATCCTGAAGAGGCCTGAGGACCGGCTCGACGACGTGCACTTCCTCGGCGCGAACGTCGACTTCTGGACGACCGACAAGACGCTCATCCAGGGCACTTTCGCACGGGCGTTCAACGTCACGGACGGCTTCAACGGCCTGACCGTGCTTCCCAACAATCCGCTCACCGGCGAGCCCGTCGGGGCGCCAGTCGTCATGCGCTTCACGCCGTCTACGAACCTCGGCGACATCAACCTCGCCGGCGCGAACGTCGAGCACAGATTCGGCTCGTTCGACACGATGTTCAGCCTCAACTACGTCGGCTTCTATCCAGAGCCGGTGACGACTCCGTTCGGCGGCATGGTCTCGGATCCGTTCGAGGTGCCCGAGACCCATCACGGCTGGATGCTGCTGACCGGCCTTCGCTACAACTTCGGCAACGACGAGCGGAGCAAGATCGGCTTCGAATACAACCACGGCTCGAAGTACTGGTTCAACTTCGCGCAGGCCGAGGACGAGATCATCGCGCCGAAGACCAGCGCCCGCGGCGACGTCTTCGAAGGCTACTTCACACATCGCATCAACGACCGCTTCATCTTCAAGGCGGACTACATCCGCTACAACTACAACTGGTCCGGGTCCGGATGGCACCTCGGCGCTCCCAAGGCGCTCGACGAAGTGCCGATCCTCGGATTCCCGACCTACGAGACGGCACAGACGTTCACCGTTGGCTTGATGGTGCGCTTCTAGGGGAGGTGCGAGATGAAGGTTGGCCTCTCAATGGCAGCGTGCGCGGTGATCCTGGCGGGGGTGGCTTCGGCCGCCCTCGCCCAGGACGTTGTTCCCTCGCACGCGAGCTACTTCGAACACTACGAGGGAACGTCTACGTGCCTTGGCTGCCACGAAGAGCAGGCGAGGAGTTTCTTCGTATCGCAGCACTACCAGTGGCGGGGGAACTCGCCGGCCATCGTGAACTCGAAGGGCCGCCAGCTCGGCAAGATCAACACCTTCAACGACTTCTGCACGAGTCCGACGGGCAACTGGATCGGCATCGTGCGCAACTCGCGCGGCGACACGCTGACGCGGGGATGCTCGGCGTGCCACGCCGGGCTCGGGAAGCTGCCCTCGCCGGAGATGTCGCGCGAGCAGCTAGAGAACATCGACTGCCTGATCTGCCACGCGAGCGGCTACCGTCGCGATCTCGTGCAACTCGAAGGCGAGTCATTCGAGTGGAAACCGATCCTGTGGAAGAACCCCGCCGGACTCGATTCCGTTTCGAAGCGGATCTCGAAGCCGACGCGCGTGATGTGCCTGCGCTGCCATTCGGCGTCCGGAGGGGGCGCGAACTTCAAGCGCGGCGACATCGAGTACGCGCTGGCCGAGCCGACGCGCGACTATGACGTCCACATGGGAACCGACGGCGCGAACATGCAGTGCGTCACGTGCCACGCCGGAGCCGACCATCGCGTGCGCGGGCGCGGGACCGACCTCGCCGGAACGGACCTGCCTGGACGTCCCCTGAGCTGCGACACTGCCGAGTGTCACGGCGCTTCGCCGCACAGGCAGACCATGCTCAACACCCACGCGGAGCGCGTGAACTGCACGGTGTGCCACATTCGCGAGTTCGCGCGAACGGATGCGACCGACATGCGGCGTGACTGGTCCACGACCGTCTACAACAAGGAAGCGGACCGCTACACCGCCAGCATCACGCTCGAGAAGAACGTGCGGCCGGTCTATGACTGGTACAACGGGACGTCGCGCGCGCAGTTGCTCGGCGAGCCGGCGCGACATCTGGCCGACGGATCGGTAGGGATCATGATGCCGGAAGGATCCCGCCTGGATCCGAAGGCGAAGATCTTCGCGTTCAAGAAGCACACGGCGAGGTTGCCGAAGCTCGTCGATCGCAACTGGATGGTGCCGATCACGGTCGAGCACTTCTTCGCGAACGGCGAGATCGAGCCGGCCGTGAAGAGCGCCGCGCGCGAGGTCTACGGGATCGAGAACGCGCGAACGACGTGGGTCGAGACGACGCGGATGATGGGCATCTTCCACGGCGTGCAGCCGGCGAACAGGGCGCTGGGGTGCCTGGACTGTCACGGTGAGCCGGGGCGGATGGACTGGAAGGCGCTCGGTTACAGGGGAGATCCGATGACGCGGGTACGTAACGGTCGGAAGTGAAGAAGAATGAGAGCTTCGCACACAGAGACACGGAGACACGGAGGCACGGAGGCACTGATCTGCCGGGAATAATTGCGGCGCGGGTTATCCTCTACAGCCTGGGGGATACGATCCGATGAGCATACGAATGTTGGTCGTAGTACTTCTGGCGGTTTCGGCGGTCGCCGTTCTGGTGTGGGTGATGACGGCGAGGCGCGCGGTCGCCGCAGCGCCGCAGAATCCGTCCGTCGAGAATCATGATTCCGCGGCACATTCGGCAACAGCCCCTGCGGGATCCAGTGGAAAGATCGTGAAGACAGATGCCGAATGGCTCGAGCAGCTCGGTCCCGAGGCCTACCGCGTGGCGAGGCAGAAGGGAACAGAGCGCGCCTACACCGGCAAGTACTGGGACAATCACGAGAAGGGCGTCTACACGTGCATCTGCTGCGGACTCGAGCTGTTCGACTCGGAGACTAAGTTCGATTCGGGCACGGGCTGGCCGAGTTTCTATGCGCCGATCCGTGCCGAAGCGGTGACCGAGGTGACGGACCGGACCTGGGGAATGACCCGAGTGGAGGTGCTCTGCAGTCGCTGCGATGCGCACCTGGGGCATGTATTCGACGACGGGCCCAATCCCACGGGACTGCGCTACTGCATGAACTCGGTGTCGATGGGGTTCGCGAAGCGGTAGAGGTTGAAGTGGTTTGAGACGCGGAGCGACACGCCCCACGATCCCGAGGTCTTCATGCAGCTCTCCCTTCGGGTTCTTTGGCGCGAAGTACATAAAGGTCACGAACCGCTCGTTAGGCCTCACTTGCTCAGAGAATGTCCGGTGGGAATTGGCGCGCGCAGGCATCTCAGCCCTCGGAGTCGGAGTCGTCCGCAACGGTGAATCCGGCCGTAACTCGACGCGATTGTCCGGCAGGGGGCAGCGTGGTACCGTTTTCGCGCTGGCACTCATGACTTCCCGTATCCCATTCCACCTCTGGTCACGCGCAGCACTGCACGCCGGTCTGGCAATTGTTGTGGTCGTGATTGCGCTGGTCGATCTCGGCACAACCCTGCCGTGCTGCGCAGAGGACTTCGGGATTCCGGTGTGCGCGGCTGACTCTGGAGGTCGTTCTGCGGCTGGACGTGTGAACGAGGAGCTGCACGATCAGGAATGTCTTCCGTCCCCGGGCGAGAGGTCGACGGACCATCCTCTCAACGATTCTGATGGCTGCTTCTGCTGCGCGCTCGGGATTCTTGCAACGTTGCCAGCCGCGGAACAGCCTTCCGGGCTCGATCCTGCTCTCGAGCCTAGTGTGGTGAGTCTTCCGACATCGCCTCCGAACAGCCCTTACCGCCCTCCGCGAATCGCCTGACCTGAACGCGCCGCCCGCACACAAGAGTCGGACTCGCGCTGATTCCGATTCTCGTGTCGATCGCCGGCCCCGTCATCCGACGGAGCCGTCCGATCCGTGTTTCCCTGCGTTCCCGGAAGGCGAATCCATGCCCCGAAACATGCGTGCCGACGTCGAGCCGGATGTCGAGCGAGACCACATGGCCGCTATTGCAGCGGCTCGTCAGGCTTTCACAGATCTTCAGGCAGCTATTGGCCCGCCACTCGTCGAGACGGTCGCGGAGTACAAGGACGAAAACCATGACCGATAAGCCCACTCCAAAGCAGGACCGAACCTCGGCGGTCTCCGGAATCGACGGGGTCACGGGTGTAGCCGTCCCGAATCAGGGCCGCCGTCTGCTCATCGGCGTCGCCGTCGCAATCGTACTCGTCGTTCTCGTCGCCCTCGTCGCGTTCTGGCCCCGCGAGAAGAACACCGTCTCTGTGCGCGAGACGCCGCCCGTGCTTGAAGGCCAAGGGGTCGGAGGCGAGCACACAGACGAGCACAGCCAGGAAGGCGCGATCGAGCTCGAGGACGAGACGGCCGAACTGATGGGCGTGGAGACCGAGAAGGCCGTGGAGGCAGAAATCGACGAGACAATAGCAGCGACTGGCAAGGTGCTCGTCGCGCCGAACGCGCAGGCCATAGTCGGGGCGAAGGTCTCGGGCCGGGTCGTGCGAGTCTCAGCCGAGCCCGGACAGGCTGTCAGGGCAGGCCAGACGCTCGTCGTCGTCGACAGTCCCGAGGTAGCCGAGTTGCGAGGTCAGCTCGCAGAGGCGCGGGCTCGCGTTTCGATCGCCGAGGCTGCCGTCGCTCGAGTCGGAAAGGCCGAGTCACGGTCTGCGGCAATCCAGGCGAAGAACCGCCTGGATCTCGCCGAATCCACGGTCAACCGCAAGCGGCGGCTCGTCGAGATCGGCGCCGTCGCGCGCAGCGAGCTCGAGGCGGCCGAGGCCGAGTTTCGAAATGCGAAGGCCGAGTATGACTTCCAATCCAACGTCCAGGTTGCCCGGGAACAGTCCGAGGCGAAAGGAGAAGCCGAGGCCGTGCGGGCCACTGCCTCGCGGCTCGCGGACCAACTCGCGGCCCTGGGCGCCGCTCCGAATGCGAAGGGTGGCCAGATCGCGCTTTCGTCTCCAGTGTCAGGCACGGTCATTGACGTAAGCGCCGTGGTGGGCGAGGCCGTGACCCCCGACAAGGCGCTGCTCACCGTGATGAATCTCTCGAATGTGATCGTCGAAGCACAGTTGCCAGAGTCGCAGGCGGCTCGGGTCGAACGTGGTCGCCGCCTCGTGGCGCGCGTGCCTGGCGTCCCCGACGGCGTCTTCGAGGGGACGGTCGAGTCGGTAGGCCAGATGGTCGACCCGGCGAAGCGCACGGTCCCGGTTCGCGCTCGTGTCACGAATACGCGGGCCCTTCTTCGGCACGAGATGGGTGTCGAGGTGCAAGTCACGTGCGGAGTCCGGAAGCGCGCTGTGACCGTTCCGGTGACGGCGCTCGTCGACGAGGAGGGGCTGAAGGTCGTCTACGTCAAGGAAGGCGAACGGTACGAGCGGCGCGTCGTGACCGTTGGAGCGATCAGCTACGAGCGCGCCGAGATCCTCTCGGGCGTCGAGACTGGCGAAGACATCGTTTCGAAGGGTGCCTATCAGCTCGCGAACGCCCGCAAGGGAGGCGGCGAGGAGGGAGGGCATCACGATGACCACTGACCTGCGGAGCTCCGGACTGCTCAACCGTGTCATCGAGACGTCGATCCGCAATCGGCTGATGGTGGCCTTCTCGATCGTTCTCGCCACTTCACTCGGCTTTCTTGCCTATCGCGCACTCGAAACGGACCTGTTTCCCGACCTTTCTTCCCCCGTGATCACGGTGATCGTCGAGAACCCGGGACTCGCGGCCCAGGAAGGCGAGACACTCGTCGCGCGGCCCCTGGAATCGGCCTTCCGCGGCCTGCCAAACGTCGTTCGGGTGCGAAGCGAGTCAGAGGTGGGCGTCGTGACGGTTCGGACCGAATTCAAGTTCGGAACCGAGTACTACCTCGCGCGCCAGCTCCTGGCGGAGCGTCTCGCAACGGCGGCGAGGAACTTCCCGGACGGTACGGCGCCGCCGGTCCTCTCCTCGGCGGCCTCTCGCCTCGGCGAAGTGATGCAGTTCTACGTCGCACGAGCTCCCGAGGATCCGGGAGCGAAGCCGCCGCTGGAGATCACGGCGGGCTCGCATGTCGATCACGGCGACGGGGAAAGCGGCGACAAGGCGGACGCACCCGAGGCGCCGTCCGGTACGCAAGACGACCCGGCAGCTCTCGACTCACCGACCGCCGAGTCGACGGCCAACAAGGATCTGAAGGAGACTGCCGATTACCTGATCCGGTACAAGCTCCAGACGGTCCCCGGCATCATCCGCATCACGTCGCACGGAGGCGAGCGCCGGCAGTACGAGGTCACGCTCAACACCGAGCGAATGCGCTCCTACGGCGTCTCACTCGACGAAGTAGTGACGGGACTCGCCGAGTCGAACGAGAACTTCTCGGGCGGATTCATCACGAGGACGGCGACCGAGATGGACGTGCGCGGGCTCGGCCGTATCACCTCGCTCGAGGACGTCGGCCAGGTGGTCGTCGCCGTTCGCGACAACGTGCCAGTGCTCGTGCGCGACGTCGCCGAGGTGCGGGACGGTTCAGCCATCCGGCGGGGAATCGCCCGCGTCGACGGCAGGGAAGCCGTCGTAATGACGGTCACCAAGCAGTTCGGCTCCGATACTCTCACGGTCGTCGGGAGCGCGAAGAAGGCCCTCCAGGAGCTCGAGCCGTATCTGCCGGCGGGTGTCACTACCCGCGTGATCTTCGACCAGTCGGAACTGATTGGCGTCGCAACGAGGACCCTGGAGGAGGCGCTCCTCGTCGGCGGACTAGCAGTCGTTCTCGTCATCTTCTTCTTCCTCGGGAACGTGCGTTCGACGCTCGTCGCGACCGTGACGATCCCGGTGGCCGTCGTGATCAGCTTCGTCTTCCTGAGGATTGCGGGAGTGTCGCTGAACATCATGTCTCTCGGAGGTCTGGCCGTCGGGCTTGGCATCATGGTCGATGCGGCGATCGTCGATACGGAGAACATCTTCCGCCACCTCAAGGCGCGCCCTGATGAGCCGCTCACCGCAACGCTTCGCGGTGCGAGCGAGGTCCGGCGACCGGCGGCCTACTCGACCGCGATCATCATCGCGGTCTTCCTTCCGCTGCTGTTCCTGTCCGGACTCGAGGGGAAGATCCTGGCGCCGTTCGCGATCACGGTCGTCGTCTTGATGGCCGTTGGACTCGCGCTATCGCTCACGCTCACACCGGCGCTCTGCTACACGCTCCTGCGGAAAGTGGCGCCGAAGCTCGACGAGGAGAGCTGGCTTGCACGGCAGTGCGAGAAGGTCTACGAGCCGGTCCTTCGAGCGTCGCTCAGGCGGCCACTCGTCGCCATCTCGAGCGCGCTCGGGATCTTCGTCCTTTCGCTGGTGAGCTTGCCGTTTCTCGGCACAGAACTTCTCCCGAAAATGGACGAGGGCGCGATCCTCGTTTCGATGAACACGCCCTCGGGCACGTCGCTTGGAGAGACGGATCGAGTCGCCTCGCAGGTGACTCGGATCCTCGTGGGCGGGCCCGACATCGCTGCCGTCATCCAGCCGGCCGGCCGGGCAGAAGGCTCGGAGGACCCGATGCCGGTCACGAACTCGGAGGTCTTCCTTCAGCTCGTCGAACGCGAAAAGCGCGAGCACACGATTCCGGAGATCGAATCCTGGGTCCGCGATCGGCTCGAGGCTATTCCGGGACTCTCGGCCGAGATCACGACTCCGCTGCAGATGCGAATCGACGAATCCATCTCGGGGACGTCGGCCGCGCTCGCCGTGAAGGTCTTCGGCGGCGACCTCGAGACCCTCGCCGAGAAGGGCGCCGAGGTCAAGGAGATCATCGAGAAGGTGCCCGGCGTCGTCGACGTCAAACTCGAGCAGCTCGAGGGCGTTCCGCAAGCCATCATTGCCGTCGACCGCGCGCGAGCGGCACGTTACGGCCTGAACCCCGGCGACGTGGGCCATTCGGTCGAGGCTCTGCTCGGGGGACTCGAAGTGACGACCGTGCTCATGGACCAGCTCAAGGAGTACCCGGTCGTCGTGCGGCTGCCAGTGCAGTCGCGCGACGATCCGGCGAAGCTCGCCGGTCTGATGATCGATACGCCGACCGGCGCCAAGGTGCCGCTCTCGGACATTGCCGACGTGCGCATTCAGCGCGGTCCCGCGACGATCAAGCGTGAGGACCAGGTTCGTCGTATTCAGGTGACGATGAACGTCGAGGGGCGCGACATTGGCTCGGTCGTCGGCGACATCGAGAAAGGACTCGAGGGGCTCAAACTGCCTCCCGGATACTTTGTAAGCTACGGCGGCGGATACGAGCGTCAGCAGGAGCTCGCAGGCCAGCTCCTGGCCGTCTTCATCGTATCGGCTCTACTCGTCTTCATACTGCTCTACCTTGCGTTTCGCTCGATCTGGCAGGCGCTGCTCATCGTAGCGACGATTCCGCTCGCGCTCGCCGGCGGCTTCCTCGCCTTGTGGCTAACGGGTACGACGCTCAACGTGTCGTCTCTCATCGGCTTGCTGGCGCACTTCGGCCTTTCCGTTCAGAAGGGGCTCATCATGGTCGAGTACGTGAACCAGCTTCGGTCGGAGGGGCTACCGCTTCGCGAGGCGCTCTACACAGGGGCGCGAACCCGAATGCGGCCGGTGTTGATGACCGCGGCGTCCGCTGGCCTCGGAGTCCTGCCGATCGCGATCGGTTGGGGCGCCGGGGCGGAGCTTCAGCAACCGCTGGCAATCGCGCTAATCGGCGGCCTCGTGACGTCGACGATCCTCACGCTCGTGGCGCTGCCAGCGCTGTACGAGTTCGGCGAAGGGTGGCACGTGCGGCTTCAATCGACGTGGAACGGATGGTCTGGAGGACACGCGGGTGCCGAACCGCCGGCGCCAGTCTCGGCCGGCGGCTAGGGTGTCGTTGGGGTTCGAGAAGCGGTAGATCGTGTGACTGTCCAGACTCTGTGACCTCCGTGGCTCTGTGCACTCTGTATGCCAGCGGCAAAGACGTTGCCACACAGAGTGCACAGAGGCACGGAGATCACGAAGGAATACTCGTCACCCCGACGGCAGCGCCTCGAAGATCTCCTCGAGCCGGAAGGCCCGCACCATCCTCCGCAGCTCATCCGCGAGCGGCGCATCCAGCTCGTGAATCCGCTCGATGACCGACAGCGTCGCCTGGATGTCGCCAATGCCGAGCGACTGCGACAGCTCCTCGCGAAGCGCTGCGGGAATACCCTTCAGGCGTTCTATCGAGATTCGATCGCCGATCGCTTCGGCCGCCGATACTTCGGCCGTCACGTACTCGACTCCGAGCAACTCTCCGAGCACGTCGAAGAGCGCCTCGACGGAAAACGGCTTGCCGAGAAACTGATCACAACCCGCCTCGGCAAACGTCTGTCGATCGTGGTCGAATGCGCTCGCCGTCAGGGCGATGATGCGCGTCGGCCGTTCGGCACCTTCGGCCGCCTCGCGGCTCCGGATCCGTCGCGTGGCCTCGAGTCCGTCGACGTCCGGCATCCGCATGTCCATCAGGATCGCGTCCGGACGCCAGTCCTCCCACCTCGCAACCGCCTCGGCGCCGTTGGACGCCTCGCGAATCTCGAAACCGGCATCGCCGAGCGTCCGTCGCAGGAGCGCACGGTTGTGGACACCGTCGTCGGCGACCAGAACTCGCAAGGGAAGCGTGCCCGGCGCGAGGCCAAGGACGCGTCCCGACGATGGCGCATGCACGGGCCTCGTCGCCTCGGGAAGGTCGGCCTCGAACCTGAAAGTCGTGCCCTCGTCGATCCGGCTCTCTACGGTCATGTCGCCACCCATCAACCGGACGAAGTTGCGGCTGATTACGAGGCCGAGACCCGTGCCTTCCTGCGCCTTCCGACCGCTTGCAGTCTGCGAGAATGGCTCGAAGAGCATCGCCATCTCGGCGGGAGCGATTCCGTGTCCGGTATCGGCGACAGTGAACCGCGCACGTCCGTCAGACCAGACTGCGCCGAGTGTGATGTGCCCGCGATCCGTGAACTTCACCGCGTTTCCAAGCAGGTTGATGAGTACCTGCCGGAGCTTTGTCTCGTCGCCTTCGACGACAGAAGGCACGCCCGGGTCGATTTCGCATCGCAGGATGAGGCCCTTGCCGCGCGCGCGGACGACGATCATCTCGACGACATCCGCGATCATTCGACGCAGGTTGAACGGCTGCACGGTCAATGCGATCTGACCGGCCTCGATCTTCGCGATAGAGAGCACGTCGTTGATGAGGCCGAGCAGGTGATCGCCGCTTCGCGTGATGACCTCGAGATCGTCGCGGTGCTCGCGCGCGAGCCGGCTATCGCGGGCGAGCAGTTGGCCGAAGCCCAGGATCGCGTTCAGCGGAGTCCGCAGTTCGTGGCTCATATTCGCCAGAAACGTGCTCTTGGCGAGGCTGGCCTCTACGGCGCGCTGCTCGGAAGCGTGCGCCGCGCGCTCCGAAGCGTCGAGCTGCTCGACCTTCTGCCGCAGCTCGGCAGTCCGCTCCTCCACCTGGCCTTCGAGCAACGCCGTCCGGCTGCGCAGGTTGCGCTCGCGAATCCTGATCGCCGCAGTGACCGCGAGTACAGTCACGATGGCATAGACGGCATAGGCCCACCACGTTCGCCACGGAGGACTCAGGACGGTGAACGGAACCTCTATCGGTCCGGACTCGGCCCCCTTCGCATCGCGTCCCCAGACGCGAATGACGTAGTCACCGGCCGGCAGGTTCGTGTAGCTCACCTTCCAGTCCGGTGACCACTCGGTCGGCCGAACGTCGAAGCCGACGAGCTGCCATCGGTAGTCCGTCGCCGCCGGCTTGAAAAAGCTGAGGAGCGCGAACTCGAATCCCACGTTCGCAAGGTTGTAGGAAACGGAATCGCCGCCGGCGAGCGCCGTTCCGTCAGCAATCGTCGCCTGCTCGATTCGCAGTGGCAGGGAGGGAGCCGCCTCGTTCGCCTGCTCGGGGTCGAATACCGCCGCTCCGGCGATTGTCCCAGCCCACACTCGCCCGCGAGAGTCGATCATCGACGCGCCGGTGTTGCACTCGTTGCTCGGCAGCCCGTCCTCTATCGTCGAAACATACAGCGAGTATTCCGTCGGATTGTCGGGTGTCGGCTGGCGGGGTGAGAATCGGCAGACACCGTGGTTCGTGAATGCATAGATGTGACCTCGCCGGTCCTGCAGAATCCTGTAGATCGTCTGGTTCGGTATCTCGGGCAGGAAGCCCTCTGTCGGAGCTACGGTTTCGCCTGAAACCGTCTGAAGGATGCGCGCGATGCCGCCGCCGCGTGTACCGACCCACACCTCGCGCCGGCCCGACGAGGTGGTTACCGGCGAGACGCACATGATGACGTTGTTCGGCAGTCCCGACCCGGCGTCGTAAACGGTCCGTCCCCCGGCACCATAGCGGGCAAGACCCTGCTCGGTTCCGATCCAGATATCCGAATCGACCTGGACGATGCACGTCACTCTGGGATCCGGCAGCTCGAACTCGGTCGCGGTCACCGGCGTCCTGCCGTTCACGAATCTGGTTATCCCGCCCTGCGTACCGACAAGGACGTCGCGACGGTCATCGTGTGTCGTGACTTCCGTGATCGCCGCGACCCCTCCGCTGACGAGCGGCTGCACGTTCCGCACGACCACCTGTCCATCTTCCCTGGTGTAGGAAACCGGACCGTTCGAGTGGATCGTCCACGACCCGGACCGTTTGACGTGAAGGCCACGACCGCGCGTTCCGATCCACAGCACACGGCCGCCCTTCTCGTCCGCCGTTTCCAGGAGTGCCGAGACGGCCCCGCCGAGATGGGGGTTCTCGTCACCGTACAGCAGCTTCAGGTCCTCGCCGATCTGGTAGACCCTTCCGCTGCTCGTGCCGACGAGCACGGCGCGATCACCCGATTCGGATACGGTCTCGACGAAGCTGTAGATCGACTCGGACTCGCCGACGCGCGTGGCGCCGTAATTAGTCCACCGGCCGAGCTCCCAGCGCACAAGCCCGCGGCCGCTGGTTCCGAACCAGATGGCAGTGGTGCGACCTTCCGAAGTCTCTTCGAGGATGTTCCAGACGCCGCATTGCGTCATCCAGCGCGACATCGGCCATCTCGTGCAGCGACCGGCGGCGAATCGCTGAATCGAGTCCGCATTGCCGGCCCATAGCTCGAGAGTGCCGTCGGAGCCTGTTACCTCTCGAAGCGTGGCGAAGCCTCGTTGCCGGATTTCCGGTACGCCCTCCGCGACGTATCGCGAGAATCGTTCGCCGTCGAACACGAACAGTCCGGCTCCGGCGCCAACGACGATACAGCGGGCGTCTCCGAGTGCGCCGGTGTCGAGCGCCGTTGTGTGAAAGGAGCGTGGCAGTCCGTCGCTCTCGCCGAAGATGCGCCAGACGCCGGATTTGAACCGGGCTGCTCCGACACCTTCGATCATCGCCCAGACTTCTCCGCGCAGGTTTGCCGCATAGAGGCCCGTGATCCGGCGTCCCGACTGTTCGACGAGCGAGGACCGGACCACACCGTCGGCCCCCACAAACGAGATTCCGGCGCTGGTGCCAATCCACAGCACCGCCGAGCCATCCGCGCTCACCGCCTCGGCCAGACTTGTGACATCGTTGCTCGGGAGGCCATCCCGCATCGAGACAGTCGACCAGTTGCCTTCGTGCAATCTGGCCAGGCCGCCGCCGTTGGTGCCGAACCACATCGAGCCGTCGGAGCCGGTGCAGATGGCCTGGATGTAGTTCGATCCGGCGATCGGTGTCAGGTCGATGATCGTCCAGGTACGGCCGTTGTAGCGTGCGACTCCGTCCTTGGTTCCGACCCAGAGGTAGCCGATGGAGTCGAAGGCGGTGGAGAGGATCGCGTTCTGCGGCAGACCGTCCCGATCCGTGAAGATGCGCAGGCTGGGCCGACCGGCGGCCGACAGGTCCGACGGGGAGGAGGGTAGGGCGTGACCGAACGGAGCCGAGAAGGACAGCCAGGCGGCGAGCACGAGACCGCTGACCGTGCGGACAGTTCGGCTCGATGCGAGCCGGAGCATGCGGCGAATCTAACGCTGAAAGAGGGTAATGAAAAGGCAACGCAAGTAGTCGAGATTGCGAGATTGCCTCCGTGGCTCTGTGGCTCTGTGCCTCCGTGTGCGAAGCGTTTTTTGACTGAATGGAAAGCTGCGCACACAGAGGCACGGAGTCACGGAGCCACGGAGAAGAACGGGAACGTGATACCCTTCGGTCATTGCTTCTATGGGTTGCGCGCCCGGCGTCGCTCCCCTCCGTCCAGTCCATACCAGCAAGAGACACGTCACGGCAGTTGATCCGGAGGTGCCACATGCTCGTTGGACAGAAGTCGGTTCCAGAATCACGGGTCGTCGAATCGACCCAGGTCTCGGACACTAGTTCGAAGGCGCAGGTCGAGGCTGAGCTCCCGGGCCTGTGCGCCGAGCGGATGCTGCTCATCCGCGAGCGGCCTCGCTACAACGACTCGACGGGAGGCGACGCGGCCGTGGTCGGTCTCGTGCGCACGCTCGGCATTGCTGCTGCTGCAATCGTCGGTGCAGTCGTCGGCGCGGTAGTCTACAGTTCGTCCGGTCCACTTGCGGGTCTCGCGGCGGGCCTTGTCTGCTTCGGCCTCGCCACGGCGGGTGCCTCGGCTGGGATCGTTCGACTTAGAAAGTCGCAGGCAACGAATGAGCAGCGCAGGCGCGACGGCCTCACCGCGCTCAACCTGTCCATTCGACTGCTCGACATGCGGATCGCCAAGGCTTTCGTCGATCACGCCCTGGTCGGGCGAGCCCCGATTCGGCCGGGCTGACAATCGGTCTCTTTGGTCCAAGAACGTGAAAAGCCCCGGCCGAGGTGGAAACCTCAGCCGGGGCTCTTCGCTCAAGCTTTGAGCAGTCTTACCAGCGGCCGCCGCCGCCACCGCCGCCGTAACCGCCGCCCTTGCCCTTGCCGCCGCCGCCACCGCCGCGGTTCTCCATCGGCTTGGCCTCGTTGACCGTCAGCGCGCGGCCTTCGATCTCCTTGCCCGAGAGCCCGGCGATCGCAGCCTCACCCTCGGCCTTCGAGCTCATCTCGACGAACGCGAAGCCGCGCGAGCGGCCCGTGTCACGGTCCGTGATGATGCGGCAGCTCTCGAGAGCGCCGTACTGCGAGAAGAGGTCGTTGAGGTCAGCTTCGCCAGTCTGGAACGAGAGATTTCCTACGTAGAGTTTCATGTGTCTTTTTCCTTGAATTGGAAAGGGGAATCGGCGAGGAAGGGCGACTGGCGGTCGACAAAAGGCAACGTTCAGAGCACGGTCACGAGCGAATCCACGGTAATCATCGGCGCCCGTAACAATCCATCTGCCCCGTCTTGGGGAACAAGGGTCGGCCATCCAACTCGGATGACTCTGACGCTGGACTGACCGTATCACACATTCAACGGTGTCAAGGGGAATATATTCCGGACCGTTGCGCGAAGCGCTCACGACCGCGGAGCGGTCGAAGGTAATAGCCGTGGGTCGCACGCGGGCGAGTGCAACGAGCCCTCGTGCGACCCGCGGTAACTCCACCCGGAGCGCGCCGACCGCGGAGCGGTCGCATTGTCTCCTGCATGGGAAGCAACACGACGACGGGCACGACAGCGCCTACCACTCACGTCGTCTATGGGACTGACGATGCGACCGCTCCGCGGTCGGACCGAGGTGGGCGTCGGTACCGCGGGTCGCGTGTGCTCGTTTCACTCGCCCCCGCGACCCACGGCTATTTCCTTCGACCGCTCCGCGGTCGTTGCCTTTCACTGGCCAAACTCCAGTCGACCGCTCCGTGGTCGTTTCGACCGCGGAGCAGTCTGCTCAGTAGGCCAGACTCCAAAGCGCTTCGCGCAACGGGCTCGAGAGACACACCAGCCACCGAACCCGGTGCTATCGGCAAGGCCTTTATCGTGATAGGGTTGGGCTGTTGCCGGGATTGCTTGCGGGGCTCGCGACCAGGCTGTTCACGCACGCTGGACAGGCTGAACAACGGGTTCGAACGACGCGGGATGGTCCACCGCGGTGGAGACTTTCTCGTGGAGGCGGCTATGCCCGATGCTTCAGCACTTCAAGTAGGGCCCGACGTCGTCGCCGAAGTTGCGCGCGAAGATTGGCCGGGACCGGGCGAGCTGCTCGGCGTCGATCGCCTCGAACAGCTCGCAATCAGGCTTGCAGGAGCACACGGCACGGTGCCAGGACCCGGGCGCGCCGAATCGTTGCCGGCCAGACTCGCCGAGAACGGCAGGACGCTGTCGGCGATGTACCTGTCGACCTCCGATGCCGTGCGGCGCAATCGGCCGATTTCGTTCTCCGGCGAATGGATCCTCAACAACTTCCACATCATCCAGGACCAGTTGCGCGAATGCGCCGTCGACCTTCCATGGCGCTACTACCTGGGACTTCCGAAAGTCGACGGAGGTGAGTTCGCAGGTCTTCCGCGCGTCTATGCACTTGTCGCTTCCATCGTTGCTCATACGGACGGCCACTTCGAGCTCGACACGCTCGAGCGCTGCGTTCGCGCACATCAAACCGTCTCGGGACTGACGATCGGCGAGCTCTGGGCCGTGCCGATCGCGCTTCGGCTGGCCCTGCTCGAACGGCTTGCCCAGCTCGCGGCCCAGGTCGACAGCGCGCGCGTCGAGATCGAAACCGCCGACCAGCTGGTCGACGAGCTCATCGCCGCCTCGATTCATGGGCGGGATGCGGTTCAGGCGACGATGACCGGTCGCGTCGCGTCGTTGTCCGAGACCACGACCACGATGTTCGTTGCCGAGATGCTCCAACGCCTGCGCGACCAGGGTGACGAGCTCGATCCCGCCATCGAGTGGCTCGAGGGCCGCCTCGCATCCCAGGGCATGACGGTTGACGAGGCACTTCGACGAGAGCGTCAGACACAGGCCGCGAACCAGGTGTCCGTCGGCAATGCGATCACGTCGATGCGCGCAATCACCGCAACGGACTGGTCGGAGTTCTTCGAACGGCTGAGTATCGTGGACGCGATTCTTGCCGAGGACCCCACTGGAGACTATTCCCGCGGGGACTTTGCGACGCGCGACCGCTATCGACGCCACGTCGAACGGATCGCCAAGCGAGCCCGCGAGGACGAGCCGTCCGTGGCTCGAATCGCCGTCCAGCTGGCGCGCGATGCGCAAGAGCTCCCGAGCGGCGACGCTCGCCGCGGTCACGTCGGCTACTACCTCGTCGACAGCGGACTCTCGGACCTCGAGCGACTCGCAGGCTACTCGCCGAAAGTGAATGAGCGGATTCGCCGGGCTGCGCTCAGGCACGCAACGGCTGTCTATCTGGGCTCGATCTCACTCGTGACGGCGGCGCTGGTCGCCGGTGTTGTTCTCCACGCGAGGTCGGCGGGAGGCTCGACGTTCGCGCTGATCGCCGTCGCGCTTCTCGCGGTCATTCCATTGAGTGACCTGGCCGTGAGCGCCGTCAACTATCTGGTGACGTCGCTTCTCGAGCCGCGGGTGCTTCCGAAGCTGGACTCGAAGGACGGCATCCCGGCCGCTACCCGGACGATGGTGGTGGTGCCGGTGCTGTTCTCGAATGAGGACGACGTCCGCGAAGCGCTCGAGAAGCTCGAGGTGCGATTTCTGGGGAACCAGGATGCGCATCTGCACTTCGGAGTCCTGAGCGATTTCACTGATGCCCCCACGGAGACCACCGATGGCGATCAGTTTCTCGTCGACCACGCGGTACAGGGCATCAGGGAGTTGAACGAGCGGCACGGCGCGGACCGCTTCTTCCTGTTCCACCGACATCGGGTCTTCAACTCCGCAGACGGAATCTGGATGGGATGGGAGCGGAAGCGCGGCAAACTCGACGAGTTCAACCGACTTCTTGCTGGCGACGCATCGACCAGCTTCTCGACTATCGAAGGCGACACGAGCGTGATCGGTGAGGTGCGATACGTGATCACCCTCGACGCGGACACGACGCTTCCGCCCGGCACGGCGCGAAAGCTCGTGGGTACGATCGCTCATCCGCTGAATCGCGCGCGCATCGACGATGCGACCGGCCTCGTCGTCGAAGGCTACGGGATCCTGCAGCCGCGAGTCTCGGTCTCGCTCGAGGCATTCTCGAAGTCCCGATTCTCGCGGATGTTCTCGGGCTACGGGGGGGTGGACCCTTACACGACCGCCGTGTCGGACGTCTACCAGGATCTCTTTGGCGAAGGGAGTTTCGTCGGGAAGGGAATCTACGACGTACAGGCCGTAACGCGGTCGCTCGACGGGCGGGTGCCTGAGAACAGTCTGCTTTCGCACGACCTCTTCGAGGGCTCGTACGCGCGTACGGCGCTCGTCACTGATGTCGAGTTGTTTGACGACTATCCGTCCCGCTACGACGTGTACACGAAGCGCAAGCATCGATGGACGCGCGGCGACTGGCAGCTCGCGCCGTGGCTGCTGCCGTGGACGCCATCCGCGGCCGGTCGGGCTCGAAACGTGCTGTCGGCGATGGCCCTGTGGAAGTTCATCGACAACCTGCGCCGGTCGCTCGTCGGTCCGGCGGCACTCCTCCTGCTTGTGGCGGGATGGACCCTGTTGCCCGGCTCTCCACTGTTCTGGACGCTTCTCACGATCCTCATCGTCACGTTTCCGGTCTATGCCCAGCTTCTGTCGGCTGTCGTGCACGTTCCCGGCCGGTCGATGCTCACCAGCCACTTCCGAAACGTCTGGGAGGATCTGGCAAGCAACACGACGAGAGTCGCTCTCGCCATCGCGTTTCATCCACACCAGGCATCCGTATCGGTCGATGCAATCGCGCGCGTTTCGTGGCGCCTGCTCGTGACTCGCCGCGGACTGCTCGAATGGGTGACCGCGGCCGAATCCGAGCGGCGCGCAGACCAGGGTCGAGTCGCCACCGCGTATCGCGTGATGTGGTTCGCGATCGCGACCGCGCTGGCCTCCGTTTTGCTAATACTCATCGCCAGACCGGAGGCGCTGATCGCGGCAGCGCCGATACTTGCCGCCTGGATCGCGTCACCCGCAATCGCGACCTGGCTGAGTCACTCGGTTCGGCAGGTGGACACGTCGCTCACGGCCGAGGACGAAACGTATCTGCGAGGCGTTGCGCGGTCGACGTGGCGGTTTTTCGAGCGCTTCGTCACGGAGGAAGACAACTGGCTGCCGCCCGACAACTTCCAGGAAGATCCCTCTCCCGTCGTTGCGCGCCGCACCTCGCCAACCAACATCGGGCTTGCGCTGCTCGCCGGCGTAGCGGCGAGGGATCTCGGATACGTCGGGCTACTCGAGCTGGTCGAGCGAACCGAGTTCACGTTCGATTCGGTGCACGAGCTCGAGCGTCTCAATGGCCACTTCCTGAACTGGTACGACACGGCGACGCTCGAGCCGCTCATGCCCAGATACGTTTCGACCGTCGACAGTGGAAACCTG
>CAZQBW010000056.1:2794-24937 GCA_964591515.1 uncultured Clostridia bacterium | reverse complement strand
TCCGATTCCCGAAAAGACAAGCGCCCCGGAGAGGATGACATCTCCGGGGCTCGATTGTCGGCCTATGGAGCAGCTGTTACCAGCGGCGTCCGCCACCACCACCGCCACGGCCGCCACCGCCGCCGCCGCCGTTGCGGGGCTCCATCGGCTTGGCCTCGTTGACCGTCAGCGCACGGCCGTCGATCTCCTTGCCAGAGAACTGCGCGATGGCAGCCTCACCCTCGGCCTTCGAGCTCATCTCGACGAAGCCGAAGCCACGGGACTGGCCCGTGTCACGGTCGGTGATGATGCGGCAGCTATCGACGGTCCCAGCCTGCGAAAACAGTTCCTGCAGTTCGGTATCCGTCGTACGAAACGACAGGTTTCCAACATAGAGCTTCATGAATCGGTAATCCTTCTCGAAAAGGGATCGGCTGAGGAACTCGAGCGGCTGGAGTCTGCGAGAGAACTTTCAGGGCACGGGCGCAAGCAAATCCACGGTGAACACTGACGTCTTCAATCGGTTCCTGCTGCCCCGAGAATCGGCGGAGAGGACAGCCACACAACGTTGAGTGGCATTGACGCGCGGCCAAGCTACCATGGACGCGAAAAAAGCAAAAGCATTTTCTTTGGGGGAGTTTGCGGGGAGTTTTCGATGAGAGAAGAGTAGACAGGATTACAGCATTATCAGGATGAACAGGATTCCTGGAACAATTGAGAATCCTGTTAATCCTGAAAATCCTGTAATCCTGTCCACTCTCCTGACTCTCAGCTATGCGCGCTTGAGGGTCCGAACGACGGCGATGAGGATGATCGCGCCGACGAGCGCCGTGACCAGCGATCCGAGCCATCCGGATCCGGCTGAGAGGTTCAGAAACCTGAACAGGTATCCGCCGATGAAGCCGCCGATCACGCCAATGACGATGTCGCCGATCAGGCCGTAACCTCCGCCACCCATGATCAAACCGGCGAGCCAGCCTGCAACGGCCCCGATCAGCAGAAAAAGCAAAATTTCCATCAATGCTCCGTCGCGCCCCTACTTCACCGGCTGCACGTACAACTCGTCTATCGAGAACTGCTCCGGGCCAACCGTGCGGAAGCCGATGCCGCCGTAGAGATACGTCTTGTTCGGATCCTGGAAGACGCCCAGCGGTTCGGGCCTTCCCGTTTCCGTTGGAGTAACCGTGTGCTCTATGACGTCCTTCGTTCCTCGGATCTCGATCTGGTACTGGCCGCCGACGATGAGGTTCGTGATCACCGGTACCGACTGCACCGGATTCATCGGATCGAAGACCCCGTCGTTCACGACGTACGTGCTGAACCGGTTCGGAAACAGACCCTTCGGTCCCGAGAGATAGAACAGGTAGTAGTGATTTGCATCCTTCGCGCGAACCGCCCATGCCGCACCGCGCCCGTCCTCGAGCTTCAGGTGGAAGGCCATGACGAAGTCGCGGTAGGTAATGTTCTTGGCCGTGCCCAGCGTCGTGCAGTTCGCAATCGCCAGTCGGCCCGTCGCGAGCTTCCAGCCCGCCGGCTGCGCCCACTTCGACAGGTTCACGTCGAAATCGTCGCTGAACTCGGCCGAGGTCGGCAGCGGCACGAGACGGTGGAGAACGTCGACCGGTTTGCCGAAGTCGAACGTGCGCATCTCCTTGAATTCGACGTAGCCGTCCTTCACGAGTTTCACCTCGTGCTGGCCGATGCGGACGTCCTTGACCTCGAGAATCCCGTTTTCGGTCGAGTCGCCCTGGAAGTCGCCATCGATGTAAACGGACGTTCCGGGATCGGTCGTGACCTTCATCGGAACCGTCGCGAACTCGGGCTTGAACACCCAGTAGTACTCCTCGCCTCCGCGCACCGCCGCAAGCGTCTTTTCGACGATGACGTAATCGGGATGGTCGACGCGGACCTTTCGCTTCCCGGGCTGAAGACCGTCGACAAGCATCAGGCCCTCTTCACGGTCGATCGTGACATTGGGCCACGGAGTCGTCGCGTCGTCGACGTAGATCTTCGCGCCCTCGAGCATCGGACCGATCTTGAGCAGTCCGAACTTGCCGGCATTCACGTTGTCGAGCGGCGCGCGGACGATCTCGGTCTTCTTCGCGGCAAGACTCACGGTCTTGTTGAAGGGCGTGTATTCAGGTCCGGCCGAGACCTTCACGACGTAGGCCTTGCCCGCACGCAGCTCCTTCTGGAATTCGCCAGCGGCATCGGACTTTCCGGCCGGTGCTCCGTCGATGGAGACGGATGCTCCCGGCGGATCCGTCAGAACGACGAGCACGCCGTTCGTTGCTGCCTGCGCCGTCGCGACGCGCGACGGACCGCGAGTGATCTTCTTTGCTGTCCGCGTGGCGACGCGCACGGAACTCGTGTCCTCGACGACGCGCCGCTGGGCACGCGCCGGAATTGAGACGAGAGTCGAGACGGCGAGAACCGCCAGAGTGGAGGCGAAGAGGCTCTTCGTGGTCATGATGGTGTAGACGTCCGGGCGGTGGTGCCGCGTTTGCCGGAACAGGATAGTTCAGAACATGCGGGTCTGACCAGAAAGCGGAGAGGCAACGCGGATCAGGCGGATCGAGCGGATGAAACGGATTCAATCCGCGTCAGCCGCTCGATCCGCCTGATCCGCGTTGCCTCTCCGCTTTCGCTACTTCGTGACGTTCTTTGCGCAGCGGAACCCGAGGTATGCGTACTTGCTGTTCGGATCATCCCACCATCGGTAGGTGGTCTGAAGCCGATCCTTGGGCGCCGAGAAGGCTCCCCCGCGGTACGACCGGCAGTCGATGCCCTGACACGTCGGACCCGGGTCCGCGTTCCCCCCTGGGTACGGAACCCAGATGTCCTCGACCCACTCCGCCACGTTGCCGGCCAGGTCCATCACGCCCTCGGGCGTGGCGCCGCGCGGGTATGAGCCAACCGCCATCGGGCCTTTTCGGTTGTCCTCGAGCGAGTTCGACAGCTGCGGCGACCACGATTTCCCCCACGGGTAGATGCGGCCCTCGGTACCTCGCGCGGCGTACTCCCACTCCGCCTCGGTCGGCAGGCGCTTGCCAGCCCACTCGGCATAGGCCTTCGCATCGTGCCAAGTGACGAACCTGACGGGAAACTTGCCCTCGCCAGGCGGAAATTCAGCCCCCGTCCAGTTGTCGGGAGGCTTTCTGCCCGTCTGCTTCACGAACTGCTGGTACATCTCGTTCGTCACCTCATTCTGGTCGAGGTAGAAGTCCGAGACGGTCACGTCATGCGCCGGCTTGTCGGAGTCGCCGGCTGTCGGGTCATCAGTCCCCATCTTGAAGGTACCGCCCTTGATGAGCACCATTCCCTCTGGAGGACCTCCGCTCGTCGTTGGTCCGCCAATCGGCCCCACCGGCTGATTCGTGTTCGTCACCGTGCCCGTCCCGCGCATCGCCCAGATCGCCACGGCGACCACCGCAATGAAGACGATCACGACGCCGGCGATCGCGACGTACTTGATGTTCGAGGAAGCGGGGACGGCGATGGCACCTGCGCCCGACTGCTGCACGGTCAGCGGCGTCGAACCCGATCCCGGCACCGCGGGAAGCGGGATACTCGGACGACTCGACATCACCTGGGTGGAATCGGTTCCCGGCTGGTGCGCACCCGTTTGCGGATGGGGCGCGACGCCGGCCTGGTGTGAAGTCATCGCGGCAGTCGAGCTCGCACCAACGCGGCCGGTCTTGTGCGGATCCGTCGCTCGAGTCCCGTGCTGGGTGATCGGGCCCGAACTCGGGCCGCCCGTCGCCTGGTCGGATTGCGGCGCCGTGCGCTGTCCGGTCGTCGAGATGTAGGCCGGCAGGTCGCCAGTCGATGGGAAGCCCGAAAGGTCGATCGTGCCGCCGCCCGACTGATGCAGCGCCTCGGCCAGCTCCCGCCCGAGCTCCGCCGCGGAATGCGGCCGCTCCTCGCGGTTCTTCGAGAGCGTGCGCATGACCACGCGCTCGATAGGCTCGGGGATCTGCGGGTTCACCTCGCGAAGCGGAACCGGCATTTCATTGGCGTGCTTGAGGACGACGCCGACCGGCGTCGGCGCGCGGAACGGCACGCTGCCCGTCAGCATCTCGTAGAGGATGATTCCGAGCGAGTAGATGTCGGATCGCGCGTCGAGCTCTTCGCCGCGGCATTGTTCCGGCGACATGTAGTGAGGAGTGCCGACGATCATTCCCTGCTGCGTGAGGTTCGCGGCGCCCGGACCGGCGGTCTTGAGCTTCGCGATGCCGAAATCGAGCACCTTGACCTGCTCGTCCGGCGACCCTTCCGTCTTCAGCAGCCAGATGTTGTCGGGCTTGAGGTCGCGGTGAACGATGCCCTTGCGGTGCGCTTCGTCGATCGCGGCGCACGTCTGCATCATGATCCGGACGGTCTCGACGGGGCCGAAGGCCTTGACCTTGCGCAGCTTGTCACGCAGGTCGCCGCCCTCGAGATACTCCATCACCAGGTAGACCGTGCCTTCCTTCGTCACGCCGAAGTCGGTCACGGAAACCGCGTTCGCATGCCTGATGCGCGCCGCGGCGCGCGCTTCGCGGCGGAAGCGCTCCACCGCCTGCTGGTCCGCAACCATGGTCTTGTGCAGCAGCTTCACGGCGAACTGCGAGTCCATGTGGATGTGCGTCGCGCGGTACACGGCGCCCATGCCGCCTTCGCCGATCTTCTTGTCGAGCCGGTACTTGTCGTCGAGGACGGTACCGATCAACGGATCAGCTTCGGATGGAGCATCGGCGGCAGCCTTGGACTCGAGCGAGTGTCCGTCCACGGGACAGAACTGCACGTCATCCGAGTACTCCCGACCGCACGCCGTACAAGCCTTCATTACGAATTCCTTCGTCAACAGCGAGGTGAAGTTGCGGTTGCACCGACAGATTTGGCGGAGTCTCTCGGTACTCGCCAAAAAACTGACGTATCTTAAGCGCAATGACCTGAAGCGTCAAAGCGATCCGCTTTTTTGGCTCGAAACGTGCTTCTGGCCGGACGGGGTGAATTGACAGCCCGCGCCGGTGCGGCGTAAACGGAACGGTGAACGACGCGACCGATGCGTCCGGAAGGAGGGGCCTCATGCGACGGCAGTTATCGCGATTGAACCGATCGGTCCGCGCGGCGGGAATCGTGCTCGTGGCGTCGATCACCCTTGCAACGGCAGGCTGTCTGGCGGGCACCGTGCCTGTACCGGTACAGCCGGGCTCCGAGGCGCTCCCGTCCGGAAACCTGAGAGCGCGCGAGGATCTGGCGCTGGCGCAGCTTTCGATGGTCCGCAATGCGGAACAAGCGCACCTTGCCATGCACGGCAAATACGCGACCGGTCCGGAGCTGATGAAAGCCGGATTGATCAACTCCCTGATGCAGGGCGGGCAGAACTACACGGTCGATATCACGGTTACGGACGACGGCGCGAAGTTCTTTGCGATGGCCGTGCCGGTCGAGTACGGCCCCACTGGACGCACGTCGTTCTACCTCGACGAGACCGGAGTGATCCGTGGCGCCGATCACCAGGGCGGCGCCGCGAAACCGGACGATCCGGTCGTGCAGACGCAGTAGGAGCAACGCAGCCCTGGGAACGGGTGTCATACGGAAACCGAAGGCGCGCGACAAACCTGAGCCCGCGACGTCGGGAATTCGGATGACAAGACGATGGGAGGAAGACAGTGACCAACGGATTTCGATGGATACGGGCTGGAGTGACAGCCGCGGTAGTGGCGCTTTCGGTGACGATGGTAGCGCCTTCGGGAATCGGAGCCGGCGTGGCTCAAGCCGCGTCACCGGTCGCGGCGACGAAGTCGATGACTGGTGAGCAGGTCCGCAGAAAGCAGCTCAAGAAGGCGAAGATCACGTTTCTCGACACGCGGTCGTCGATCGATGGCGACGTCATCGACGGGGCCTACAACGTGACGCCTGAGCTCGTGTCGGCGTGGGGCGCGCGGGTGCCCAGGAACACGCTGATCGTGGCGTACTGCACGTGCGAAGACGACGGCCTGGCGATTCAGGCGGTCGAAGCGCTCCAGCAGATGGGATTCACGAACGCCTTCGTCCTGAAGGGCGGCCTCGACGGCGCGCGTGCCGCCGGAGTTCCAATGGGACGCCTCGCGGGTTAGACAGACCAGAACCCTGAGCGGTAGCGAGGGGCCTCTTGAAGAAGGGCCACGGATCAAACGGATCTTACGGATAAAGACGGATCTGAATTCAGCCTCAGATCCGTCTTTATCCGTAAGATCCGTTTGATCCGTGGCCCTCTTTTCTGTGACTCTCGTTGCAAATCTGTTCGAAGGAGCTCGCATGAGGATCGTCCGAAGCTTTCTGGTCTTGGTGATTGTTGCGGTATGTGTTGCGCCGGCCATGGCGCAGCGCTCGAAGAAGCGCCCAGTTACGCCGCGCCCCGCGGCACCGCGTCCGGCTCCGGTTCCGCAGGCCGGCGTCACCACGGCCTCCGGCCTCACCTACTTCATCACCCACCGCGCGAACGGCAAGCGGCCGACAGTCGGCCAGACGGTGCTCGTGCATTACACGGGCACGCTGCAGGACGGCACGAAGTTCGACTCGTCGCACGACCGCAACGAGCCGATCGCGTTCCCGCTCGGCAAGGGCAGGGTGATCAAGGGATGGGACGAGGGAATCGCCCAGCTCGGGATCGGCGACACTGCGATCCTCGTCATTCCTCCGGCGCTCGGCTACGGCGAGCGCGGCGCCGGCAACGTGATTCCCCCGAATGCAACGCTGATCTTCGTCGTCGAGCTCGTCGACATCCGGGGTGAGGCGCTATCGGCCGTGCTCAAGCAGCTCATCGACACGAAGGGCATCGACGCCGCCGTTGCCGAGTATCGCCGGATGAAGAAGGAAGGCTTCGGTGACGTATTCGTCAACGAGGGCGACCTCAACGGTCTCGCCTACGCTCTGATGGGCCAGGGCAAGTTGAAGGAGGCGATCGCGATTCTCGAGCTCATCGTCGAATCCTGGCCGCAGTCGGCGAACGCATACGACAGTCTGGGCGAAGGGTGCGCGCGCGCTGGCGACAAGGCCAGGGCGATCGAGAACTACGAGCGCTCGCTCCAGCTCGATCCGAACAATGCGAATGCGGTCGAGATGCTCAAGCGTCTGAAGGCGCAATGACCTTCTTCGGTAGAGGCGGCGTGCGATCCGCGGCGACGATCCTGCTCGTCGCCCTGTCGATCGCCGCCACGGGCCACGTCGCGATAACGCGTGGGGACGGGGCAGCTTCCACGGACGAAGTCCGCGTCCTGTTCATCGGGAACAGCCTGACCTACTGGAACGATCTGCCGGCCATGGTCGGCAGGATCGCCAAGGAGAACGGGCGTCGCCTGAAGACGAAGGCGATCGCGTTTCCGGACTTCGCGCTCTTCGATCACGCCGAGAAGGGCGACGCGGCAAAGGAAATCGCGAAAGGGGGCTGGGACCTCGTCGTGCTGCAGCAAGGGCCTTCCGGGGCTCCCGAGAATCGGGCGTACCTGATCGATTACGCGAAACGGTTTGCTGTAGAAATCCGAAAGGCCGGAGGCCGGCCGGCGCTCTACCAGGTCTGGCCGTCGGCGGACCGGGCTGGCGACATGGATCGCGTGTGCGAGTCGTACAGACTTGCGGCAGAAGCCGTCGACGGATTGATGCTGCCGGTCGGCGAGGCCTGGAAGGACGCTCTCGTGTCCGCTCCGGCGATCAAGCTGTACTCGGACGACGGCCTGCATCCGACGGTCGCGGGCTCGCTCCTCGCGGCGCTCGTCATCTACGAGTGCGTTTTCGGGGAAGCGCCGGCGAAGCTCCCGCGTTTCGACTTGCCGGAAGCGCACGTGACGATCCTGCGTGCAACGGCATCGCGAGCGTGTGCTCAGGCCAAGCCGCGGGTCGACGTTCAAGTCACCTCGTGAGCCAGCCGCGTGAGACCACCCGGTCGCTAACGCTCCCGGTTCTGATCTTGCCGTGAGAGCAGTTCGATTCGGATCACGCGCACGAAGCACGGGTGGCTGTCCGGATCGAGACGCAACCTGTCCAGGCGGTCGTAGACGTCGAACGTCACCGAGTGCTCGCCTGGCGTCGCATCCACACTAGTCGTCTGGTTGCGCCTCAACTCCTCGAATCCGTTCTCTCCGTCAACGCCCCAGTAGAGCTGCATCGAAGCTTCGGCTCCCGATGCCTCGAAGAACTCGTAGAAGACCGTAACCGTGCAGACGTCCGTCGGTGACGGAAGCGCATAGATCGCAAAGCCGTCCGAGCCAGGACAGACTAACCGGCCGTCGACGAGGGATGCGTCGCTCAGTCCCGTCTGCACGACGGGCGTCCCATCAGCCTGGCACGGACGCTTCGTCAAGACATCGGCGAGTCCGGCGAACGGTCCCGATCCCTGTGCACGCAGCATGTCGAGCGCCGCAGCCAGCGGCTCCACGTTCGGGTAGATCCCGGCAGCGTAGCGAGCCGCTACGACGGCGGAAGGCGTACCGGCGGCGAGTCGCTCGCGGGCCACATCGGCAGCGGCGGCCCTCGGACGCCCGTACTCGCGCCCGACTTCGACGTTCGACCACAGCAGTCCCGCGGCGCACGCTGCGAGCGTGAGCTGTGCGAGCCGCGAGGTCGCCGGATTCCACCCGTAGACGATCGAGGCAAGAAACGCCGTGCATAGTCCCGGCGCCACGAGCAGCGCATAACGCGCTGGAATCCCGGCGCCAGGCCCGATCACGGTGCGCCCCCACACGATGCCGGCCACGAGCAGACCAATCGAAGCGACGCAGGCGAGCAATCCCAGAGAGAGCGCGCGATCGTCGGGTCGCCGCGCTGCTACTACCGCCAGCGCGGCTGCCGCGAGCACGAACACGCCGCCGATCGCGATTCCCGACCACGGCCACAGCCACGCTCCGCCCGGTCCAAGTCCGACGCTGAACACTTCTACCAGCGTCCGCAGCGTGCCGCGCAAAGTGCGATCGAACGGGAACACCGTCGGGGGGCGATGGAAACCGACGAAGTAGAGCACCGCTACAACGGTCGTCGTCACGGCCGAAAGGCCAAATGCGAGCGGGCCTCGTCGCGAGATCGCAATCCAGGCCATCCAGACGACGAGCGCCGGCGCGATCAGCAGTCCGATGGCGCCGTTGAGCGGTAGCAGAGCGACGCAGATGGCAAGGGTCCACGCCGCTGCCGGACTGCGTTCCCAGCGTCCGGTGGCGATGATGATGAGTGCCACCGTGAAAAGCGCGACCGGCAGGACGAAGCAGAGCTGGATGAAGAAGATCAGCGTCTCGGCGTGACCCGGATGCAGGAGCGCCAGCGGAAAGAACGCGTCCGCAAGCGAGGAGCGCCCCCGCAGCCGCCGCGCCGTGACGATCAGCGCGAGTGTGATCGCCGAGAGCAGCAGCGCGCTGACGACCATCGACGACCGTCCGTCGTAGGTGAGCTGCCACAGCGGATAGAGGATCGCCTTCGCGAGGATGTACCGGTGTTCGCCGGTCTGGTCCAGCAGCCACGAGAAACGAAACGGCGTCGCGCCCGAGAGCGTCGGCACTAGCTCCCAGTCCTCCATGTAGGGGAAGTTGCGGCCGTACTTCCAGATGTAGGCGAAAACGAACCCGGTCATCACGAGCCAGGCGACGTTCGTCGCAATCGCCGCGCCGTCACGCGAGACTACGGATTGCGACCTGGAGGAAGGGCCACGGATTACACGGATCTTACGGATTGACACGGATCTGAATTGTGACTCAGATCCGTGGGAATCCGTAAGATCCGTGTAATCCGTGGCCCTTCTTCATCCCTTGGCCGGCGGACGTCGAGGTGCACGCTTCGGCGCGACGAGGGCGGAAGTGTCGATCTTCTTGAGCGCATCGAAAAGGTCGCGCAGCAGGTCGAAGTTCTTCAGCGCCTTGTCGAGCAGGTAGGTCATCTTCGGATCCGTCGCCGGCTTCGACGCCTCTAGCTCCAGACCGATCTGCCGTGTCACGGGAATGAGCGACTCCTCGATCGTCCCGATCATCCGCCCGATCAGCTCGTTCATCCCCGGCGGAAGCACCTGAATGATCTCGCCTCCGCGTGGCGCCGCCGCCATCGCCGCCAGCGTCTGGTCGAGCTTGCCCAGATACGCCGTGATGTCGGCCGCCTGCGCCGGCAGCGCCGCCGGCACGGCCGACGCAGTTGACGCACCGGCTGCCGCGGCCTCGGTCCCGAGCGTGCGGATCGCCTCATTCAGCCGGTCGAGCCGCTGCGCGATCGCCGCGAACTGCTGCGCCAGGACTACCACGGCACGTTCACCCGCCGGTGACGCGTCCTCGTTGCGCGACCCCGCCGCCGCGAGCGCCTCGATCGCACGGTCCACGCGATCGAGCACGGGGCCGTAGTCCGGTGGCGGCGCAACCTCCGGCGCGTTCTGCGCCGCATCGGCGAACGACTTCGCGATCACAGTGCCCACGCCCTCGACTCGCTCGGTCAGCATCGAGAGATGCCCGGTCAGCCGAGTCACCGGATCCGCGTCGGCGCCGCCCGACACCTGAACGCGACCGAACGACCGCTTGATCTCGTCCCACCGCGCCGCCTGTTCGGGCGTCATCTTCCCGCGCAGCTCGGCGAGCTTGAGCAGGTTGTGTTCCGCTCCCGTCGTCAGCGTCTGCGATTCGCCGAGGTAGTGATCGTCGATGAGCGACTCGAGCTCCGCGTCGTTCATGACCGGCACGACCTTTTCCGTCAGCTTGTTCATGTTCCGATAGCTGCCCTGCAGCTTGAACGGCGGCTCCGTTCGGTACGCCTCGGTCTGCGACGCCGACAGGATGTACTGCTTGTTCACCTTCAGCAGGACTTCCTGGATGCGCACGAGTTTCTGCAGCACACTCCGGATCTCGCCGAGCTCGACCGCCGAATACTCGTGCGAGAGCTGGTCGAGCTGGATCTCCTCGCCCTTCGCCATACGCACGAGCTTGTCGATGTCGTCCTGGCCGCGCGTCGTGAGCGGTGCAAGCACCGCGTTCGATGTCAGCGCGTTCTCGATGTAGCTGAGCGCGAACAGGTCGTCCTTGCCCTCGAGAATCTCGCCCAGGTTGTACGTGTCGGCGCGGTTCGCGAGCATGTCGGGGATCTTGAACTGCTCGCCGGACTCCGTGTACGGGTTGCCGGCCATGCAGACGTAGAAGCGCTTGCCGCGGAAGTCGTACGTCTTCGTCTCGCCGTTCCAGACGCCCTCGATCTTCCGCTGTGCGTCGCAGAGCGTGATGAACTTCTGCAGCAGCTCGGGGTTCGTATGCTGGATGTCGTCGAGGTAGAGCAGCACGTTGTTGCCCATCTCGAGCGCGAGATTGATCTTCTGCACCTCCTGCCGCGCCGTTGCGTTCGGTGCCTCGGCCGGATCGAGCGAAACGACGCCGTGCCCGAGCGCCGGTCCGTTCACCTTCACGAACACGATGCCGAGGCGGTTCGCGACGTACTCCATCAGCGTCGTTTTGCCGTAGCCCGGCGGCGAGATGAGCAGCAGCATGCCCATCAGGTCCGTCCGCTTGCCCTCGCCGAGCGCCCCAATCTGCTTCGCGAGGTTGTCGCCGATGACGGGCAGGTAGACCTCGTTGATGAGCCGGTTGCGCACGAACGAATTCATAACGTTGGGCTGGAACTCGGAGAGCCGTAGCCGCTTTCGCTCGCGCTCGAGCACGGCGGACCGCTTCGCCTGATAATCGCGGAAGCCCGGCACGCGCACGTGGCGGAACGCGCCGAGCCGCGACAGGAATTCGTCGAGCCTCAGGTTCAGCCGTCCCGCCTTGATGCGCGGATGCTGGCCAAGCAATCCGTCGACGTCGACGGCCGCAAGCGCGCTCGATACCGTTCGGTCGAGCCGCCGCTCGACGATGACGAGGGCGACTGCCTCGTCGATCGCCGGCGCGTAAGCACGCGCCGACTCGACCGACGTGACGAAACCCTCGAGCCACGCCCGCACGATGCGATGGCAACTCGTCAGGTCGGTGGCCAGTACGCGCAGATCCTCGACGAACTCGCGATAGGCGCCGGCCGCATCGAGGTGGGCGACAAGATCCGCACGCAGCGCCTCGGCCTCGGCGCTCGTCACGAACGCCGCGGTCGTCTCAGCGATTTCCTCGAACAGGTACTGGCCGGCCATCCGGGCATCGTCGGCGTGCAGGGTGAGTCGATTGTCTGCGTGAAACGTGGCGATCGCTGCCGAGAGTTCGGCGACGAGCTCGACGATCGCCGAGCTGTGCTGAAACGCCTTGCGGAGCCGCGAGAAACTCCTTGCTCGACGCACCCAGCGATCGCGCCGCTCGGCATCGTCGAGCAGCCCCCAGAAGAGACACGCCGCCGCGCGGGCCGCCGGCGCGAACCGCAGCAGATCCGCGGTCTGATAGAGCGCGACCAGTTTCTCGAGGATCGCCGCCGTGTCCGCATCGTGGATTCCGCGCTCGTAGCCCTCGTCGTAGCGGGACTGCGCATAACTCCGGACCAGCTCGACGAGCGTCGCACGGTCGAGCGAGGCCTTCACGAGGTCGGGAATCGAGAGACCGCTCTTCAACTCCTCGGCGTCGGCGAGCATGCAGGCCGCAAGGTACTCGGCGCGGTAGACGTCAGGTGATTCCGAGACGATTGTCTGTTCCCAGTAGGGCCGCGTCGCGTCGAACTCGGGATCGGCAAGCTGCTGGTAGAAGTCCGTTCCACCGAGGTGCACCCACATCTGCCCCTCGCGGGGAATGAGCGTCAACTCGATCGGCTGCGTGTTCACCGAGAAGCGATGGCGACCGAGCCGGATGACCGAAGCGCCTTCCTCGAAGATGTCGCGCCGGTCGCGCAGCCCGCGAGCGGCGTCTGAGCGCGCTGACTTCAGCTTCGATTCGACTTCGTCGGCGCGAACGGCGTCGCCGATTTCCCGCAGGCGCTCAGACAGCTCGCGCAGCTTCATCACCATCGCGTCGGACGCGAAGTAGGCGTTGAGCTCGTCGTCGGTCGCGAAGGTCGCCGCGCGGCGCGCGACGCCCTGCAGGATCCGCAGCGCCGCCTCCATGGTGTGGTCGGCCCGGCGGTGCCGCTCGTCGAGCAATGCCTGTCGCTTGCTGCTGAAGGCCTCGTAGACCTCCTCGCGCTTCGTCGCGAGCTGCGCGAGAAACTCGTCGAACTCCGAGAATCGGCCCTCGAGGTCCTCGAGCGCGAGCAGCGTCTTCGAGAGCTGCTCCTCGCATTTCTCCGGTGTGTCGGCGAGCGCAAGCGAGCTCGCGACGTTCTGTCCGAACAGCTTGAAGCGCGCGCCGAACTCTGCGACACCCTCCCGCGAGAGCATCTCCTTGCGACAGTTGAGCAACAGCGCACGCGCCCGATTGAGCGTGCCGAGCACCTCGGAGATTCCTTCGAGAATCCGAGTGCGAAGCGTCGCGTCGTCGATCTTGAGGTTGCCGACAACGTCGGTAAGCAGCTCGAGCTCCGTGCCGGTGCGGTCGAGCTCGTCGGCGATCGGCGGACACTCGGATACGCGCTCGAGCTTCGCGACCGATGCCTCGAGCGCCGCGATCCGGTCGATGTACGGCTGGAGCGCGGTCTCGCCGAGCAGGAAGTCCACCGTGCGTGCGCCGAGCGCGTCATAGTGACCGACCGTCTGGGCCTCGAGCGCATCGAGTCGCGCGCGATCGACGTATCGAACGTCCCGCAGCGTGATGATCTGCCCGCGGTGCGACCGCAGCTTCGCCATCGCGCCGACGAACAGGTCGAGCGATTCCCAGTCATCCGAATCGAGGTCGCGCGTCAATTCCTTGAGGGTGTGCTCGGCCGCATCGACGGCGTCGATCGCCTGCTTGCGGAGCGACTCGACCTTCTCGAACTCGTCGATGATGAGCTCTGCGGTCGACCGGATCTCGCCGAGCGGCGACGCGAGGTCGCCGACTTCCGGGTTCGCAAGCCAGTGGTACTGGTCGAGCATGTGCGCGACCGACTTGATCAGGTCCTCGTAGATGCGCGTCGACGGCCGCTGGTCCTCGATCGCCCGTCTGATGCTCAGGCAGTCCGAGATCCCGCGGACGAGCTCGGCGTTTCCGACCTTCTCGAGGTACGAGCCCGTCGAAGGCGCGGCCGCCGCCACCGCGTCGCTCATGAACGGCGTCTGCCAGATCTGCATCGTGTGGACGCGTGTGGCTTCTTCCTGCGCCCGGAACACGACGATCTTGCCGTCGTCGAAGATGCAGAAGCCGTGGCAGGCAATCGGCGTCTGCACCTGCTTGCGAATCATGTTGTAGGTGAGCAGCACCGAGAGGCCGTCGATCCGGCGATGAAACGTGTAGAGCACGTCTTCGCCGTTCGGCGAACGAACCATCGATTCGAACTCCATTCCTTCGACGTTCGAATCGAAAATCTTCGTCTCGCCGCTCTGCAGGTAATAGCCGCCCGGGAAGATCAGCCCGTGATCCTCTGGCAGCCGCACGCACGCCTGGCCAATGGCGTCGATGCGGTCCACCTTTCGCGTTCGCGTGTTGAAGACGAGGTAGCGCGTCGCCTTCTCTCGATACGGCAGCACCTTCAGCAGGATCAATCCGCCGAGCTTTGCGTACGAGACCTGCGCGTCCTCGAGCGCCTGGTCGCGCTCCTCGACGGCCTCGCGATAGATCCCGAGCCCGTCCTCCGTGTTGTTCTCGATCTTGATCGTCAGGTCGCCGCCGACCGTGTCGATGAAGACCTCGTCGAGTATGGAGATGTGCGGATGGCGCCCGAGGACGAAGTTCTCGCGCAGCGTCGGCGTCCATTCGAAGTCGTGGCTGGGCGGGAAGACGTTGTCGCGCTCCCCGCGGTTGTCGATGTAGGTGACTCGCCCCTGCACGTCGACCGACCAGCGGAAGACCTTCACGTCCGCGATCGACGCACCGGTCTGGAACACGGCGAGCAGCTTGCCCTGCGGGCGACGCAGGTGCAGCAGGCGGGTCTCCTTGTAGTACTGGTAAAGCTCCCTGAACTCCTTCACGAACTGCGGATCGGAGAGGAAGGCGTCGCCCGCGTCGAGCGCGATCGGGTTGAACGCGAAGCCCTCCCCGGTCCGCGCGAGCTCGTGCAGGCTGAACACTGCGTCGACCGACGTCTCGGTCTTCAATCCTATGAACACGTTGAAGCCGAAGAGCAGCCGGTCGCCGACGCTGACGATGTCGCGTGGGACACAGTTGTTCTCCGTGCGGATCCGCTCGCTGCCAATGACCGCGAGCTCGGTCGAGCCGAACAGCTCCAGTCGCTTCGTATTGAGCGATTCGGCGCGCTCGCCGAGCACGCGGCCGCGCTCGATCAGCCGGTCGCGGATGATCTCGTAGGTACCGCGCTCCACCGTGGGCGGCGGGTTCTGTCCGTCAGTCGACATGATGTCTCAATGTTCTTTTACTTTGCGTCCTTGCGAGTGCTTGGCGTCTTTGCGTCACCGCATGCTGACGGACGCGTTCCACGCAAAGTCGCCAAGCACTCGCAAAGACGCAAAGGGTCAGAGCAACCTTTCTGCCAAATCTAGCTAACCTTCATGCCGTCGACGCCAAGCGATTTGGCGGCATCGGCTAGTTTCTCGACCCGCTTCCGGCTGTCGCCGCTCGACTTGGCCATCAGCATTCCGAGGAACGCCGAGACGGTCATGTTCTGGACGTCGGCCGGCGAGATCCTGGCGCTCGCGAGCACGTCGCCGAGGTCCTCGATGAGGCTGCGTTTCCCGGTCGCGTAGTCGCCGAAGACCGCCTGCATCGTCTCGCTCCGGTCAATGAAGCCGTCGATCGACTTGCCCATCGTGATCGCGCCGGCGATCTTGTCGAAGAACATCCCGTCGCCGCCGATGATGTCGATTCGCGCGCTCTTGAGCGCGGCGGCGAGCACCGTGGCCTGCGATTCCGCGACGGTCTGCCTCGCCTCGATCGACTTGAGGTCGACCATGCGCTCGGATTCGAGGCGCAGGCGGTATTCCTCGTGCTGACGGCTTACGTCGTCGAGCGCCTTCATTGCCGAGGCCTTCTGCTCGATGCCGGCGGCTTCCGCGACACTCTTCTCGCGGATGGCGTGAGCTTCGGACGTGCCCTTGTCCTTGAGAATGGTGGCCTCCGCTGTTCCGCGCTCGCGAAGCACGGTGGCTTCGGCAAGCCCGCGCTCGCGCGCGACGTTCGCTTCAGCCATTCCTAGCTTCTCGGTCGCGATGGCATCGGCTTCCTTCACCTTCACCTGGGCAAGACCCGGAGCTGCCGCTTCGGCCTGCACTCCCTCGGCGAGACGGATCTTCGCCTTCGCCTGCTTGTCCGCGGCCTCGAGGTCGGCCTCGGCGAGCGTCAGGCGCTCGCGCGCGAGGTGCGTCGCCGCCTGCTCGGCCGCTTCGGCCGCCTTGATGTCCTTGACGAAGGTCTCCTGCGCCTGGGCTTCGGCGTTGATGATGAGCGCTTCCTTGTTGCGGCGCGCCTCTTCGACGACGCGCAGCTCCTTGATCTTCTCCTCCTGCTCGGCGACGGTCTTGTCGACGACGATCCGCTCGCGGATGACGTCGGCGATCTCCTTGCGCTGCTGCTCGACCTGCTTCTCCTTCTCGATGGTCTGCAGCTCGACCTCGCGCTCGCGGGCAATGACCTCGAGCATGCGGTCCTTCTCGACGCGCTCGCCCTCGACGGCCGTGATGCGCTCGCGGTTCTTGCGGGCGACCTCGATTTCGCGAAGCTTGTTCTCTTCGCGTATGCCGATTTCCTGATCGGCGGCGATACGCGCGTTCTCGGACTTGAGCAGCTCTTCGGACTGGACCTTCTGCGTCTCGGCGTGCTCGCGCGCGAGCACGGTCTGGATCTCGCGCTGCTGCTTGGCCTTCGCGTCGGCTTCCTGGCGCTCGAGCTCGAATATGGCCTCGGCCGCCTCGACGTCCTGCTTCTTGATGAGCTTCTTCTCGTTGTTCTGGTGATCGTTGGTCGCGATGTGCTGGAGGGCCGTGAGCTCGGTGATCTTCCGGATACCCTGTGCGTCGAGGATGTTGTCGCGGTCGAGCGCGGTGAGCGGCGTCTGCTCGAGGAAGTCGATGGCAGCGTCCTCGAGCACGTACCCGTTGAGGTCGCGGCCGATTACCTCGATGATCGAGTCACGGAACTGGTTCCGCTTCGTATAGAGGTCCACGAAGTCGAGCTGCTTGCCGACGGTCTTGAGCGCCTCCGAGAACTTCGCGTTGAAGAGCTCCTCGAGCGTGTGCGGGTCCGATGCGCGGACGCACCCGATCGCCTGCGCGACCTTGATGACGTCGTCCTGCGTCTTGTTCACCCGCACGAAGAACATCACCTTGATGTCGGCGCGGATATTGTCCTGGCAGATGAGGCCTTCCTTGCCGCGCCGGTCGATCTCGAGCGTCTTGACCGAGATGTCCATGATCTCGGCCTTGTGGAAGATCGGCAGGACGACCATGCCCGTGAACGTGACTTCGGGCTCTGCGCGCATCTTGTTGACGATCAGCGCCTTGCCCTGCTCGACCTTCCGGTAGAACCGGGCGAAGAGCAGCGTCGTTCCGAGGATGATGAGGGCGGCGACGACGATGATGACGCCGATTAGGAAGACACCAGACATGGCCATTTACTCCTTGACGCGCGGTGGCGGGATCGCGTGCGGACGAGCCGCGCGCGCTGTCTCGCTGGCTACTGCGAGGACTCCAGACGACGTTCCATGGCCCGCAGGTCAGGGCCATGCTCGACTTCCGTGATGTGATAGACGCCCTCGTCGTTGTCGTACTCGAAAACGAGTGCGTGAGAGCCTCTGGTCAGGCTGTTGGGTTCGGCGGATCGGACCTGGACGAGCAGGCCCGCGCCGCCGTCCTCGATTTCGGCCTGACCGAACCCGCCGTCGACGCGCATCGTCGTTACGGTGCAGACCTTGCCGACCAGGGCGAGGTTTTTCGGACCGACCTGTGCCGAGAAGAGGCGTCGAATCGGCCGGACCGCAAATGACGTCAGCACGGCGGCGAGCGTCATTCCCGAGAGCGCGATGAGAGTGCTCGAGACGAGCGAGCCGACTACGGTCTGCAGGATCGGTCCGACGAGGACCGAAGCGAGCAGCAGGGCGACCCAGGCGATGAGCACGAAGAAACTGATCCAGACAGTGAGCGGCACTCCACGCAGGCCGAGTGCAGAGAGCAACTCGGAGGCGTCCGCGTCGATCGACGAATCGAGGTCGAGCACGTCGACGTCGAGTCCCGCAATGATCACGGTAGTCCAATAGATTGCGACGAGCCCGAGCAGGATCGTGAACACGACCGTGGGGAACGCGATCATTGCGGGAATGAGGCCGTCCATCAGCGTCGTCCGAGGTTGAGAATCGATGGTGCGGTTGGCGCCAGCGGCCGCGAATGGGCGAGCGCCAGGAGGCCGCGAGCATAGCACGAGTGCGCCAAGTCGCCCCTGTGTCCTCCGTGCCTCTGTGGTCTCTGTAAGGCAACGCCATTGCCGTTGGCATACAGAGTTCACAGAGGCACGGAGAGCGCTGAGAACTTCTTACTGCGGATTCAACGCGCCGATGATGAAGATGACCAGAAGGAACAGGATTGGCAGCAGCGTTGCGAAGAGTCCAAGACCGATTGCCACATACGCCATTCCCATGCCGTCTCGCGAGTTGATTGAATTCAGCTTGCTTCGCGAGATGAATCCGAGCACCACCCCGACCGGTCCGAGAATGAAGCCGATCGAACAGCACCAGCCGACGACGAGCGCGGCGATCGAACAGATCATTCCCGCGACGGCCATCTGCTTGCCAGTTTTCTGCTCTGGAGAAACCATCGGCGCCATCCCGGCCATAGGAAAGGCCGGGTTCTGCCAGGCGCCCTGGTTCGGATTAGTCGATCCGGGCGTGTAGCCGAAGCTGGGATATGAGCTCTGTGGCGAGCCCGGATACGGTGCCTGAGGTGGGTTCGGTGCGCCGAATCCCGACGGTGGCGCGGCCGGCGGATACGACGCCGGTGGGTACGACGACGGGTCCTGTCCCCACGAGGGCGCACCAAAGTTCCCGGGAGTTCCGGATGACGAGGGCTGAAGTGTCCGTCCGCACCGCAGGCACGTGAAGGAGCCCTCCGGATTCGGGTTTCCGCAAAACGTGCATGAAAGGTCCATGTCACCTCGATTGTGGCTGTAGGCAGGAGGGAAGGGACTTTGGGACGGTCCCAGTTCGGCGAACACCGATAGGCCGGCATCTTAGCACGGTCAGAATCTCAGTGCTCTTCGTGACTCTGTGCTCTCTGTATGCCAACGGCAACGGCGTTGCAGTTCAGAGAGCACAGAGTCACGGAGAGCACAGACAACCTTCGCCTCACCCTGCTACTACTAGCCCCCGCGGATGAGGTCGGCGCCCTTCTCACCGATCATTATCGTCGGCGCGTTCGTGTTGCCTCCGACGATGTCGGGCATGATCGATGCGTCCACGACCCTAAGTCTCTCGATACCGCACACTCGCAGTTCGGGATCGACGACGGATCGAATATCCGCGCCCATCCGACACGTGCCCACCGGGTGATAGAGCGTCTCGGCGCTTCGGCGCACGAACTCGGACAGTGCGCTGTCGTCGCGCGCATCGGCACCCGGCGTGTACTCGTCGCCGCGCAACGCGTCGAGGGCGCGTCCATGCACCATGTCGCGGCAACGCTTCACGCCCTCGACGAGAAGTGCCAGATCGCGCTCGTCGGTCAAATACGAGGGATCGATCTCCGGATGGGTCTTCGGATTCGCCGATCGCAGCCGGATGCGCCCGCGGCTGTACGGCCGCAACTGTACGGTGCCGACCGAGAATCCGTGACCCTCGACCTTGGTGAATCCATGATTCAGGTAGTACGCCGGAGCGAAGATGATCTGGAGGTCCGGCGCTTCGAGCCCGTCCGAAGTTCGAATGAACGCGCCGGCCTCGCCGATGTTCGACGCCAGCGGTCCAGTGCGGAACATGAGGTAACGGGCGATGTTCGGCAGCGATTCGGCATTCGCGAGACCGACCGGTCTGCGGCTTTGGTGTGCGACGACGACGAGCAGATGATCCTGCAGGTTCCCGCCGACTTCGGGCGCGTCGACGACGACCGGAATCCCGTGCTCTCGCAGGTGGTCGGCCGGCCCGATTCCCGAGAGCATCAGGAGCTGGGGCGAGTTGACCGCGCCCCCGGCCAGAATCACCTCGCGGTCCGCCCTTGCCACGCTGACCCCGCCGTGACGGGCGTAGTCGACGCCGACGGCCCGGCCGTTCTCGATGAGCACGCGATGCGCGAGCGCGCCGGTTTCGACAGTGAGGTTGGGACGTCCCAGGATCGGAGTGAGAAACGCTGCCGCCGCGCTGTGTCGACGGCCCTTCAGCTGGGTCACCTGGTAGAAGCCCGCACCGTCCTGGTCGGCGCCGTTGAAGTCGTCGGTGCGAGCAAGTCCGCGCTCGACCGCCGACTCGACGAACGCTTTCGAGAGTGGATTGAGCGTACGGACGTTCGCCACGTTCAAGGGGCCGTCCTTGCCGTGGAACTTCGAGGGGCCGAGCTCCTGGTGCTCGCTGCGCTTGAAGAGCGGCAGAACGTCGTCATATCCCCATCCGGCATTGCCGGCATCTCGCCAGCGGTCGTAGTCCGACCGGTGACCGCGAACGTACATCATCGCGTTAATCGAGCTCGAGCCGCCGAGGACCTTGCCGCGAGGCCAGTACAGTTCGCGCCCGCCGAGGCCAGGTTGTGGCGTCGTCGTGTAGTTCCAGTCGCACTCGCTCCTGAAGAGCTTCGAGAACGCGGCCGGGATGTGGATCTCGCGGCGGCGGTCGGGCTCGCCGGCCTCGAGCAGGAGGACGCGAACGGTCGGATCCTCCGTGAGGCGCCTGGCGAGGACGCACCCGGCGGAGCCCGCACCGACGATGATGTAGTCGAAGGTGTTCATGTTGAGAGTCTGTGACGTGAGATTCGAGAGAGTCTACGAAAATCTTTGTCCATGCGGATTCTGGATGACGACCGGTGTACGGAGCTACATCGGGCCTCCGTGTCTCTGAGTCTCTGTGACTCTGTGTGCGAAGCGTCTGAAGAGCTTCGCACACAGAGTCACGGAGACACGGAGATCAAGCGGGGAGCGGTGGCGGCCGGGTCGACCGCGGCGCGCCAGTTCCTGTAGCCTCGCTGCTTCGCATTGCGTGCGACGATCCATCGCCAATGAAAAGGTTCCGCACCGTCCTCTTCTGGTGTCACCTCTCGGTCGGAGTGACCGGCGGGGTGATCATCTTCCTGATGTCAGTCACGGGCGTGCTCCTGACCTACGAGCGGCAGATTTCGGACTGGGCCGACACGTGCACGTACGTTGTCGATCGTCACGATGGCAAATCGCGCCTCGGCGTCGAAGCCCTCGCCGCGCGAGTGCGCGAGACCACCGGCAAGTCACCGGCCCGCCTGGCCCTGCGGGCCGACGCCTCCGCTCCCGCCGAAGTCGGGTTCGATGGATCACCTTCCGTCTACGTCGACCCGTTCACTGGCGACGTATTGGGCGAGGGCGCTCCGAGCGTCGGCGCGTTCTTCCGGTTCGTCGAGGAGGCGCACCGCTGGCTCGCACTGACGGGCTGGAGCCGCAACGCCGCCCGCGCGGTGACGGGCGCCGCGAACCTCGGATTCCTGTTCATCGTCCTGAGCGGCATTTACCTCTGGTGGCCGCGCAGCTGGACTCGAAAGTCGGTCCGAAGCGTGGCCTGGTTCCGACGGGGACTCTCAGGCAAGGCCCGCGACTTCAACTGGCACAACGTGATCGGACTCTGGATGTGGGCACCGCTCGTGATCGTCGTCCTGTCGGGCGTGGTCATCTCGTACCCGTGGGCCGGCAACCTCGCCTACCGCATCGTCGGCGAGGAGCCCCCGGCGCCGCGTGGACCCGGCGGCCCGCCGTCACCAGATGCGCCTCCCGTCTCAGCGCCCACCGACGGTCTCGACGCGCTATGGGCTCGCGCCGAGCAGCAGACGCCCGGATGGAAGACCATCAGCCTGCAGCTCCCCAAGACCCTCGACGCGCCTGTCCCGTTCTCGATCGATGAGGGCGACGGCGGACAACCGCAGAAACGGGCAAGTCTCACCCTCGATCGTGCAACGGGTGAAGTGGTCAAATGGGAGCCGTTCTCGAGTTTCTCGACTGGCCGGCAGCTCCGCGTGTTCTTCCGCTTCGCTCACACCGGCGAGTTCTTCGGAATCGCTGGCCAGACGATTGCGGGTGTTGCGTCGGCCGGAGCGGCAGTCCT
>CAZQBW010000056.1:0-2694 GCA_964591515.1 uncultured Clostridia bacterium | reverse complement strand
GTCGTGACGGCGACCGAACGCCGGTCGCAGGCGGCGAACCGTCGAGTCGCGCTCGAGCGGATGGCCGAGAAGATCGCCGAGTCGCGCCGGGTCGAGAAACCTCGCCGGCCGACCAGACCGTCACGCGCCAAGAAGGAAGCCCGCCTTGCCGAAAAGAAGCACCGCTCGGACATCAAGCGCGCCCGCCGCAGCGACGATGACTAGCCACAGAGCTCCACAGATACCCACGGATCAGCAAAATGGGCTCCTGCTCAGATCTGTGACCATCTGTGCAAATCAGTGGACGATTTGCGGCCGTGCATTCATGATACGCCCTCGCCGTGCAGCACCCTCCCGTCGAAGAGCCATAGAAAGGAGTCACCCTCACCTGCTATGAAGGCCTACCAGACCAAGGACATCCGCAACGTCGCCATCCTCGGACACGGGGATTCGGGCAAGACCTCGCTAGTGGCGAGCATTCTCTACGTCGCCGGCGCCACGACGCGCCTCGGCCGTGTCGTCGACGGAACGACCGTAACCGATTACGATGACGAGGAGCGAGAGCGGAAGATCACCATGCAGTCGGCGCTCGCTCACTGCGAGTGGAAGGGGCACAAGCTCAACTTCATCGACACGCCCGGGTACGCGGCCTTCATCCTCGACGCGAAGGGTGCGCTGCGCGGCGCCGACTCCGCGCTCGTCGTCCTCGACGCCACTCACGGCGTCGAGGTGCAGACCGAGAAGGCGATGAGCTACGCCGAAGAGGCCGAGACGCCGTGCATCTTCGTCGTGAACAAGATGGACAAGGAGCGCGCGAATTACGACTCGTGCGTGGACTCCGTTCACGAGGCCTTCGGCCGTCGGGGAATCGCCTTCCAGATGCCGATGGGGGCCGAGAAGGACTTCCGCGGCGTCATCGACCTCATCACGATGAAGGCTCACGTCTACCCGACGGACGGCACGTTCACGGCCACCGTGGAAGAAATCCCCGCGGATCTGAAGGCAGCCGCCGATTCCGCGCGCGAGACGCTCGTCGAGATGGTCGCCGAGAGCGACGAGACCCTCATGGAGAAGTACTTCGCCGAGGGCACGCTCGAGGAGGCCGAGCTTCTGGCGGGCATCATCGACGGCGTTCGCGACCGCCGCATCTTCCCGATTCTCTGCGCATCGGCCGAAACGCTCGTCGGTATCGCGTCGCTCGTCAACGCCGTCATCTCAGTGGCTCCGGAACCGTCTGCGCGCAAGACGGTCACCGGGTCGTCGTCGCCTGACGCCGATGACGAGGTCGTTCGTGAAGTGGCCGATTCGGCGCCGTTCTCGGCCTATGTCTTCCGGACCACGGTCGACCAGTTCGGCAAGATCTCGATCATGAAGATCATGTCGGGCACGCTCAAACCCGATTCGAACGTCACGAACCTCTCGACCGGCGGTTCCGAGCGGATTGGCCCGGTCCACGCGGTTCAGGGCAAGGATCTCGTCAAGATCGATCAGGCTCACGCCGGTGACGTCGTCGCGGTCACGAAGCTCAAGGACACCCACACCGGCAACACGCTAGGCGACAAGTCGGCGCCGATCGTCTACGCCCCGGTCGAGTTCCCCGAGCCCGCGATAGCCTTTGCCATCGAGCCGAAATCAAGACAGGACGAAGAGAAGGTTTCGGCGGCGATTCACCGCCTGCTCGACGAGGATCTGGCGCTGCGATTCTCGCGCGATCCTCAAACCGGCGAGTTCCTTCTCGCGGGATCGGGTCAGCTCCACGTCGAAACGGTCGTCGCCAAACTCAAGCGACGTGGCGTCGAGGTGGCGCTCCATCCGCCGAAAGTGGCTTATCGCGAGACGATCACGAAGCGCGTCGAGCAGCAGGGACGCCACAAGAAGCAGTCGGGAGGCCGCGGTCAGTTCGGCGACTGCAAATGCGTCTTTTCACCTGCCGGGCGCGGCGAGGGCTTCAAGTACATCGACAAGATCTTCGGCGGCGCGGTCCCGCAGAACTTCCGGCCCGCAATCGAGAAGGGCATCGTCGATGCGGCGGCGAAGGGCTACATCGCCGGGTACCCGATGGTGGACTTCCAGGTGGAGCTGATCGATGGCTCGTACCACTCGGTCGACTCGGACGAGCTCTCGTTCAAGCTCGCCGGACGCAAGGCGTTCCTCGGCGCGATGGAAAAGGCGGGCCCGGTGCTGCTCGAGCCGATGATGAAGGTCGACATCACGGCGCCCTCCGAGTTCGCGGGCGACATCATGGGCGACCTGAACGGACGGCGAGGACGCGTGCAGGGTATGGACGCCAAGGGCTCGCAGCAGGTGATCAAGGCGGTGGTGCCGCAGTCCGAGATGTTGACGTATCAGTCGACGCTCAACTCGATCACGCAGGCGCGAGGGAGCTACCACATGGAGTTCTCGCACTACGACGAGGTGCCGACGCACCTGACGGCGAAGATCGTGGCCGAGTCGCATGCGGCTGGCCGCAAGCGGGCGGAGGAAGAGGACTAGCTGGCGGTCACCGCTCTGTGCGCTCTGTGTCTCTGTGCTCTCTGTATGGCAACGCCATTGCCGTTGGCATACAGAGAGCACAGAGTCACAGAGTGCACTAAGACAGATAGGCCTTGTTCTCCTCTCAAAACATGACCTCCTTTCGCCACGCCCACTGGGAACTCACCGAGGTCGACGAGCGCGACGTCCTGCGCCTCTCCCGTGACCTCGATGTTCCGGCGC
>CAZQBW010000055.1:0-25217 GCA_964591515.1 uncultured Clostridia bacterium | reverse complement strand
AACGGCGAGCTGACGCAGGTGAGATCTCATATCGATTCCGTCTCCTCCGAGGCGTCGATCGGTCATCCCGATCACTATTGTTCGGTCACGATGTCGAGCGCGTCGATCTGAAGACCGATCGTCTCGGCGCCCGAGCCCTTGATGATGTCGATGACGTTGACGATGTTCGAATAGGCGAGCTTCGTCGGGCCTGCGACGATGACCGTGCGCTGATCCTCGGGACGGTCGGCGAGAGCGCGAGTAAGGCGCTCCTGAAGCTCCTCAGGATTGACCTTGTTTCGCGCGGGAAACTCGATTGTGTTGTCGGTCTTGAGCACGACCATGAGCGTTTCGTTGTTCGGCTCGGCCTGCGGTGTGTTGTTCTTCTGCGGGACCTTGGTCTCGAACTGCGCCGGCTTGAGCGGGGCGACCACCATGAAGATGATCAGCAGGACGAGAAGGACGTCGATGAGCGGCGTCACGTTGATGTCGGGCGAACTGCCTGAACTCATTCCCATCGGCTTTTTGCAGCGGCGCGCGGGTTGTCGGGCCCGCGCGCCCCTCCTCCTGTCTGGTTAGGACCTCTATCGACCGGGCCCGAAGGCCCTTTCCTCGTTACTTCTCTTTTTCCTTGTCGGCAACGAGCCCAATGCGATCGAACCCCTGGTTGCGAATCTCGTCGATCACCATGACAACGGTGCCATAGTCGGCTCCGGCTCCGGCCTTCACGTAGACGATCTGGTCCTGAATCGGCTTCTTGGAGAGCCGCTCCTTGACCTCGCGTCCAAGCTCTTTGATGTCAAGGAACTTGTCCTTGTTGACGTAGAACTCGCCGTTGTTGGGAACCGCAACGACCACCGATGACTCTTTGATGATCTCGGGTGTCTCAATCGGGTTCTTGGCCTTGGGCAACGCGACCGACACGCCAGCCTGCAGCATCGGGGTGATGACCATGAAGATGATCAGCAGCACGAGCATCACGTCGACCATCGGGGTGACGTTGATGGCGTTGATCGGACCGCCGCCACTATCGACATTGGCTCCCATGAGTTACTGGCCTCGCTGCTTGAGGAAGTAGTCGATGAGTTCCGACGACGAGTTGTCCATCTCGACGACGAAGGCTTCGACCTTCGACGAGAAGTAGTTGAACGCCCAGACGGCAGGAATGGCCACGACGAGTCCGAATGCCGTCTCGATGAGCGCCTCGGAAATGCCGCCTGCGACCGCTCCGATACCCGTCGACTCGGCGCTCTTCATGCCCTGGAACGAGTTGATGATGCCGACCACCGTTCCGAACAGACCCACGAACGGTGCCGTCGAACCGATCGTCGCGAGGGCCGAAAGTCCACGCTTGAACTCGGCCGTCTTGATGGCCATGGCGCGCTGGAGGGCACGCTTCGCGCTGTCGATGACGTGCGGACCAAAGCCCGAAGCCTGAATGTCCTGCAGTCCGGCGTTGACGACCATCGCGAGATGGCTCTTCTTGTACCGGTCCGAGATGTTGATCGCCTCTTCAATGCGATTGTCGCGCAGGGCGGCGGCGACCTTCGGGGCGAACTCACGCGACTGCTTCTTCGCCGCGCTGTAGGTCAGGTAGCGCTCAACCATCACGGCGATCGAGTACATCGACATGATGAAGAGGATGATGGCGACGCCGAGCGCCGTCGGGCCCATCTTCTGGATCATGCCCCACAGGGTGAAGTCCTCGGTCGCGGCGGGATTGGCGCCGCCCTCTTGCTGCAGATACGCCAGCACATTGAAGGCGGCAACACCTGCCTCGCTCCAGACGAAGTCAAGAATGGTCATTACTAGAGATCCTCCCAGAAGTTGAGTCGAGCCGTCCCAGCCGTTTTGCCGCCGCTGCGGTCTCCGGTGGCAGGGCCACCGGAGCACAACGGACAAACGCCGCTGGAATTACGATTTCCTGAAGTTGAACGTGATCGTTCCCACAACTTTCACCGGAACGCCGGAAAGCATGGTCGGCGAGAAAGCCCAGCCGCGCGCGGCCTGGACAGCGGCATCACGAAGCAGCGGATGGCCGGAAACGGCACGCGCCGACTGCACGGCGCCGGACTCGCTTACGGTCACTTCAACCACGACCGCGCCTTCGATGCCGGCGGCGCGCGCCATCTGCGGATACGGTGGCTGCGGTCGGCGAGTGGCCTTGCCCGCGAGTACGCCGCCGGAAACGCGCTGAATCTTGGGTGGATCCGGCTTGGGCGGATCCGGCGCAGGCGGAGGGATGTCGATCGGCGCGCCACCGGGAACACCACCGGGAACGCCGCCGGGGACGCCGCCCGGAACGCCGCCCGGTTCACCACCCGGAACTCCACCCGGAACGCCGCCGACCACACCTGTCGTCGCAACTGATGGCGGACGGGGTGCGGGCGCCTTGATCTCCGTCGGCGGCTTCGTCATCGCGACGAAGTCGTTCGTGACCGGCGTGGTTTTCGGCTGTGCCTGCGCGGGTGCCGGCGGCGGTGGCGGCGCGGCTGCCGGCGGCGCCATCGCGACGAGCGCAAGCTTCTCAAACTCGTAATTGAGTTGCGCGTCGTACCAGATGATGCCAATGACGACCGTCGTGAAGAGCACGAGGGCCCCGAGCACTGAATTCACCAGGAAAAGCGTCAAGATCTTGGCGTTTTTCCGCTCGGACGTTGATTCAACGAGTTGATCGAACATGGTCTGAGACCTCCCCGTCCTGCGCTATGACTGCTGAATTGGAGGGAGAACTTTGGTGCGCGGGCGCCCCGAAACTCCGGACTCTGCAGTTGGAAGAGGGGCCGCCCGAGGCGTCCGGCGGGCACCCGCCTCCGAACCTGCAAATGCATGCATCTGTTACAGTTATTACCCGAGAAAAGCGGGCCAAAGTCTACACCTCGTTCCAGAGCGAGTCAAGCGCGGAATTGCCCTTCCGAAAGCCTTAGACCCCACCAGAAACCGAAAGTTCCAGGCCTTCATTGTTCCGCTTAAGATCCATGGTTCCAAGGCTTTGCGAGACACGACCATACTCGTCCACAAGCCCGCTGCAAAGCCGTTGGCGGCCGTTTCGGGCGTCGAAGGAGGTGGCCCGGTCGACACCGCCAGTTCGACCTGAATTCGCTCTGAGCGCTCCGTGCCTCTGTGCTCGCTGTACGCCAGCGGCAATGGCGTGGCCGTACAGAGAGCACAGAGGCACAGAGCGCTCAAAGAGTGCCCGAACGCACGAAGGGCGGGAAGTCCGTGACTCCCCGCCCTTTGATCAAGCTAGTTGCGTGGACTAGATCGTCTTCGCCGTGCGCGCAGTCCGGGCCGCGGGTTCAGCCACGGCCGCATCCGTTCGAGCGCGTCCAGTGGCAGGGAGCCTGACGCGCTGGCGCTTGTTCAGCCAGATCATGATCGGGCTGGCGATGCCGATCGACGAGTAAGTGCCGACGATGATTCCGATCAGCAGGACGAGGGCAAAGCTCCGTAGTACGTCACCGCCGAACAAGACGAGGACGAACACTGTCAGAAATGCCGTGCCCGACGCGATGACGGTTCGCGACAGCGTTGCATTGATGGCGTCGTTCGTCACCTTCTCGATCGGATCCCGCCGCTGCGCCCGCAGCGTCTCGCGAATCCGGTCGAAGATGACGATCGTGTCGTTCGTCGAATAGCCGATCAGCGTCAGGATCGCCGCGATGACCGTCAGGTTGATCTCCCACCCGAAGAGCGCAAAGATGCCGAGCGTGACAGGCACGTCGTGGAACACCGCGATGACCGCACTGACACCGTAGATCCACTCGAACCGGAACGCGATGAACACGAGCATTCCAACGAGTGATGCCAGCGTGACGTAGATCGCGCGATTCCTGAGATCGTCGCCGACCTGCGCGCCGACCGATTCGGCGTTCGTCATGTTGAACGCGCCGACGAAGAAGCGCTCGGCGAGCCCCTCGCGGAACTGAGGAGCCACATCGCCAAACGGAATCTCCTCGAGCGACGAGACCACACCGCTCAGCGTACGATCGCGGTACTGGATGAATGCATCGCGCAGCGCCGTGTATTGCACATTGGCCGCAGCCGCGTCGCCCTTCAGACCCAGCGAGTCGTTCCGCTTGATCAGGTCGAGGAAGTCGTCGCCGCCAATCAGGTTGATGTCGGACTTGCCGGCGTAGAACGCCGCGACGAGTGCGTCGGACGCTGCCTGCGTGACGTTCGGCGCCTGGCGAAGCTGGTCGATAGATCCGTACACGCCCTTTGGCTGCGAATTGCGGTGCGCGACGACCGCGGTCGCCATCGACTCGGGCGTCATCGCGCCTTCGGCCGCGACACCAGCGAGGGTGAGCTCGTTGAAGACTTCGGCCTCGTCCGCCAGGTTGATATCGGCCTTGCCCGGGGCGTTCGTCTGCGAAGCATTGAACGAGCTGAGCGCCTTGAGCACCTGCCGCTTCTGGTTGCCGATGCCGGACTTTTCGTCCACTGCGCCGACATCCGCCGGGAGCCGTACGAGCAGTCCCTGACCCGCTCCCGACCGTCCACCGCTCGAGATCGGCTGAATGGTGACCTTCTGCGAGTCGATGCCCTGTCCTTCCAGTGCCGTCCGGACGTCATTCGTCGACGGCGGGTTCACGAACTGGACGTAGTAGAGCGATCCGCCCGCGAAGTCGACGCCGAGGTTGAATCCTCGGGCGACGACGCCGACGCAACCGATGAGCATAAGGACGACCGAGACCACCATGAACACATGTTTGTGGCCCAGAAAGTCGATGTTGTTGTCGTGAAAGAGTCGAAACATGAAAGTTGTACCAATCGGCTGCCGGTCGGCCGCCGCTCCTAGATGCTGAGCGTTTCGGCCGGACGACCGCCACGGTTCACCGTCCAGGTGAACATCGTGCGCGATACGAACACCGCCGTGAACAGGTTAGCGAGCAGACCGACGATCAGCGTGACGGCAAAGCCCTTGATTGGGCCGGTGCCGAACACGAACAGGAACACCGCCGAGACGATCGTAGTCACGTGCGTGTCCATGATGGTCGTGAACGCCTTGCTGAACCCGGTATCGACCGCCGAGCGGACGACCTTTCCATTGCGCAGTTCTTCCCGTATTCGCTCGAAAATCAGGACGTTCGAGTCGACGGCCATGCCGATGAGAAGAATGACGCCCGCAATCCCCGGTAGGGTCAGAACGGCACCCGACCACGCGATGAACGCGACGAGGAAGAGCAGATTCAGCACGAGTGCGACGATGGCGTTGATGCCAGACGCGCGGTAGTAGTAGAGGAGGAACAGGCACACCATCGACAGGCCGACGACCGATGAAATCAGTCCCTGGCGGATCGAGTCGGCGCCGAGTGACGGTCCGACCGTGCGCTCTTCCTGGTAGACGATTCGAGCGGGCAGCGCGCCCGAGCGCAACGTGAGCGCCAGGTCTTCAGCCGTCTCCTTCGAGAACTTGCCGGTGATCTGGCCGTTGTCGGAGATCTGCCCCTGGATTCTCGGAGCCGACTGCACCTGACCGTTGAGCACGATGGCCAGGTCCTTGCCGATGTTCTTTCCGGTCCAGTCGCCGAACCGCTCTGCCCCGCCGGGCTTGAGCGAGAAGTTGATCTGGTAGTTCTTGCCGTTGAACTGGTCCGGGATCGCCCTCGCGTCACGCAGGTCCTGACCCGCGACGATCGACTTCTTCTCGACGATCATGTACCGGTCGACCTTCGGCGCCTCGGCCTTCTCGGCCCCGGCGACTGCATCCTGTTCGTCGACACGTTCGACGTACGGAAGCACCTCGTGCTCGGCCGGCTTGAAGGTGCCGCTCTGCATCGCAGCTTCGCGCGACGGATAGAAACTGCTCCGAGAGTCGACGACCGGTCGAAGCTCGAGCCGCGATTCGGCCTGGAGCAGCTTCTTCACACGCTCAGGATCGTCCTGACCAGGCAGCTGAAGGAGGATCTGGTAGGCATCCTTCGCACCGTGGCCCGTGACGATCGGCTCCGCGACGCCGAGCTGGTCGACGCGGTTGTGCACGATGTTCATCGCCTGCTGATGCGCCGATTCCTTGATTCGGCGCGCTTCGTCGTTGGAAAGGGAGTACGTCAGCACGTCGCCCGCGATCGACGACGACCATCCCTGGCCGCTGATCGTGGAGTTGTTGAACTCCTTGGTCAGCTCCGTCTCCGCTTCTGTCACCCTGGTCGCGTCGGCAAGCCGTATGACGATGGCGTGATTCGCCGCATCAACCTCGGGGTCGCCTGCCAGCGGAATGCCCTTGTCGGTGAGCTTGCCTTTCGCAACCTCGGCGTCGGCCGCGATGACCGACTGCACAGCTTCCTCTGCCTGCACCTGCATCACGAGGTGGATGCCGCCCTTGAGATCGAGACCGAGATGGATGTTCTTGGCGGCATTCTGGCGAATCTGGGCCAGGCTCGTGAAGTCCTCCACCGTCGGCTTCCGACCGAATGGCCAGACAATGGCAAGGATCGCGAGAACGGTGCTCACGAGAATGAAAATGGCTCGAAGGCGCAGGTTTTTCTTCATAACGTCACGTCGTCGGGGTGTTCGCTCTCAACTCGGCAATCGACGTCGATCGCCGGATCGGAGCGAAACGCCCAAAGGTCATTTGGTCTCCGTGCTCAGTCCCGGTTCTGTCTGATTCGAGGTGATCGCCGAACGGAGAACCTCGATCTTGATTCCGTCCGCGATGCGCAGCTGAACCGTCTCTTCGCGCACCGACATCACGACGCCGAGGATGCCACCCGAGGTGACGACCTTGTCGCCGTTCTTCAACCCTTCGCGAAGGGCGCGCAGGTCTTCCTCGAGCTTCTTGCGCTGCTTCATCTGCGGACGCAGCAACAGGAAGTACATCACCAGGAAGATCAGGATGAGCGGGAGGAAGCTTAACAGTCCGCTTGGCTGGGCGGCGTCTTGGGCAATGAAGGCTGCCAACTGGTGCATCTTTCGGGGTCTCGATCTACTCCGGTCCGCGACGGAGTTCGCTTAGAAACTCCCGCCGGAATTGTTCAAATTGTTTGAGCACGACAGCCTGCCTGACGCGCCTGAGGGTGTCAAGATAGAAGTACAGGTTGTGGACCGTCGCGAGCACCGGGTAGAGCACTTCCGAACATGTGTACAGATGCCGCAGATAGGCTCTCGAGTGGCGGCGACACGTCGGGCACGCACATTCGGGATCGACCGGGCGCTCGTCGCGCGCGTACCTCGCGTTCTTGATCCGGACAAGTCCGTGCGACGTGAACAGCGTGCCGTTGCGGGCATTCCTTGTAGGCATGACGCAATCGAACATGTCGATGCCGCGCGCGACCGATTCGACGATGTCCTCCGGCGTGCCGACACCCATCAGGTATCGAGGATGCGACGCAGGCATTCGGGGCGCCAGCTCTTCCGTGACGCGGTACATCGCTTCCTTCGGCTCGCCCACCGACAGTCCGCCGATTGCATATCCGTCGAATCCGATGTCGACGAGACGGTCGAGACACTCGCGACGCAGGTCGCCGTACACCGAACCCTGGACGATTCCGAACAGCGCCTGCCGCGAGAGGCCTTCCGTCGCCCGGCGGTCTCGCTCGACCTCGAAGGCGGCAGCGGATCGCCCGGCCCAGCGTACGGTCAGCTCCATCGACTTGCGAGCGCCGGCCTCGTCGATCGGATGCGGCGGACACTCGTCGAAGACCATGCAGATGTCGGCGCCGAGTCGCGACTGGACCTCCATCGACCGTTCCGGGCCGAGGAACTGCCGTGATCCGTCGAGGTGCGATCGAAACTCGACCCCGCGCTCGTCGAGCTTGCGCATTCCGGCGAGGCTGAAGACCTGAAAACCGCCCGAATCCGTGAGGAACGGCCGATTCCATCCAGCGAAGCCGTGCAGTCCGCCGAGACCGGCAACGGTCTCTTCGCCTGGCCGCAACATGAGATGGTAGGTGTTGCCGAGGATGATGGACGCACCGATCTCCTCGAGGATCTCCGCGGACGCACCCTTGACCGTCGCGTGCGTACCGACCGGCATGAAGACTGGAGTCTCGATGTCGCCGTGGGGCGTCCGAAGCAGTCCGACGCGCGCCTCGGTTCCCGAGTCCGTGGACAGGACCGTGAAAGGGAAGGCCTCAGCGGCCGTTGTGGGGTCTGAGTTTGACGACATGGACGGCATCCGCCGATACTCGAAAGGCGAGAGTCTAGCCGAGCCCCTCTCAGGAGCAAAAATCGATGCGCCAATGGAGTCTGCCTTCTATGCTGTTCGTCGCGGTCGTTGCCGCGGTGTGCGTTGCATTCCCGGGCGGGACGGCAAGCGCGCAGACGCCGGGCATGCTTCTCGGTCGCGTAGTCGTCGAGGACGACGGCGCTCCGGTGGGCGGCGCAACAGTGACGCTCGAGCACAACGACTCGGACCGGCGGTTGACGTTGGTCGCCGACTCGCAGGGCCGGTTCGGGCATCTCGGCGTCCGGCCCGGCTTCTACACGGTTGTCGTCGAGCGTGACGGGTTTGCGGCGGTCGAGATTCGCGGCGTCGAGATCCGGGCCGGTGACCGGGTGCGATTGTGGGTCGAAGCGACGCGTGCGGACGAGGCACCGTTCTCGCGCCGTATCATCAGATACCGGCGTCCGCTGATCAACATCGAGGACGGAACGCTGACGACGCGGGTGCTGTAGGAAGAAGGGCCACGGATGAAACGGATCTGACGGATTCTCACGGATCTGAGTCTCGATCTCAGATCCGTGAGAATCCGTCAGATCCGTTTCATCCGTGGCCCTTCATTTTCTACCCAGCCGTCTTCAGCCGCACTGTGAACCGCGCACCCTGGCCGATGCCGTCGCTGTGAGCCTCGACGCTTCCGCCGTGCGCTTCCACGAACGACCGCACCAGGCTCAAGCCGATCCCGAGCCCGCCGTAGGGTCGAGTCGCCGAGCCGTCAGCCTGCCGGAATCGTTCGAAGACGTGCGGCAGGAAGTCCGGCTCGATTCCAATGCCGTCATCTCGCACCCGGATGAGCACGTGCCTCGGGGGCTCGAACTCCGTCGACACCCACACCGTTCCCCCTGCCGGCGTGAATTTCGTCGCGTTCACGAGCAGGTTCCACATCACCTGTTGAAGGCGCCCGGAATCGGCATCGATTTCCGGCAGTCCCGGCATCAGCGATTCGCTGATCGTGATGCCCTTGGTCTCAGCCATCTGGCGGACGGTCTGCACCGCGGCGTGCACCGGATAATTCGGGTCGATGCGGCTCAACTCGAGACGCAGCATCCGCGTCTCTATTCGCGACATCTCGAGCAGGTCCGAGATCAGCTGCGTAAGCGATTCGGACGCCTGCTGAATCGTCGCGAGGCCTTCACGAGCCTCTTCCGGGCTCGTTTCCGAATCCGAGAGCACTTCAGCCCAACCCTGAATCGCCGTTAGCGGCGTTCGCAACTCGTGCGACACCGTTGCGAGGAATTCGTCCTTGAGCCGGTTCGCCTCGCGAACCCGGTCGAGCGCAAGCTGCAGGTTCGCGACCAGCCTGGCGTTCTCGAGCGCGGCGCCGATCTGCTGGCCCGCAACCGTCAACAGCTGGCGCTCGTTTGCAGAGAACGCGCGTTTGGCCGTGTAGGCGACGACGATCAGGCCAACCGGCCGACGCTGCGAACGAATCGGGGTGTAGATCGCGCATCCAAGCCCGGCCTGGCCGACGGCGAGCGGGTCTCCGAGCGGCTCGCAGCCAGGGGGGAACTCGTCTGTCGCGATCGGCAGGTCTGCGGCAAGCACGACTGCCGTGGCAGGATCCCACGGATCGCGATGGTATAGCAGCGCAGCCCGGGCCGCGCCGCCGTGCGTCGCAACCGGGTCGAGACGCGTACCTTCCTCGTCGAGCAGCAGGATCGCGCCCGCGTCCGCGCCCGTGACGTCGATGATGCGCGCGAACGATCCGTCCCAGATTGCCTGCTGGTCGAGCGACTGCGTCGTTGCGGCTGCAATCGCGTTGAGCGCCGCGAGCTGCCGGTTGCGATAGCGTATTGCGCGTTCCGTCTCGCGCTCACGCGTGACGTCGCGGACCACGAGCACCAGGCCCTCGATCTGCTGGTCGTCGTCGAAGATCGGGTCGATCGACTCGCGCAGCGAGATGCCTCGCGCCGGGATGTCGCGCTCGATCTGCACTCGCTGGCCCGTCGAGAGGACGCGCTCGAGCGGTCCGCCGTCCCGCATCGACTCGGTTTCTCCGTACAGCAGCTCGTAGCAGTGGTGACCGACAGCGTCGCTCGCGCGCGACAGGTTGCACAGTCGCATCATCGAGTCGTTGCAGCGACGGATCGTCCCGGTCGGCTCGAGGAGCGCCACGCCGTCCGTCATCGAGTTGAACGTCGTGTTCCATTGCTGCTCACCGCTGGTGACGCGTCTGAAGAGGAGCGCGTTGTGGATGCCGACGGCGAGCTGCGCGGCAACCTCCGTTACGAGGTCGATTTCCTCCCTGGACCAAAGGTGCGGCTCGTAGCACCGATCCAGCTCGAGCACGGCGAGGACCTGGTCGCCGTAAACCGCCCGAACCGAGAGCATTGCCCGCGTTTCGGTCAGCACCAGGAGCTCCGCCTTTCGGCGGGAGACGAATCGCGGCGTCTCGTTGATGTCCGAGATCGCGAGAGGCTCCTCGACGCTTGCCACCTTGCCCTCGCGGCCTCGCGTCCAGAGCGGCATCTTCAGGCCGCGGACACTGGCGATGCCGGGCCTGCTGTATTCGAATCGGACCGTGGAGGTCTCGAGCGTCGGCGGAAACGGTCCCGGCGCGAGGACGAAACAGCGATCGAGTCCGAGCGCCTTTCCCATCTCCTCGACCGTCTGCGCAAGGATAGTGTCGAGATCGAGAGAAGCGCGCACTGCCCGGCTGATGCGATTGAGCATCGCCCGGTACCGGGCCGTTCGCCGTTCCCGATCGTAGAGCTGCGCCTGGCGCATCGCGACTGCGACCTGATCGGCGATCGCCCGGGCGAGCTCCTTCTCCTCGCCCGTCCAATGCCGCACGGCGCGGACGGTGCTGTATCCGATCACGGCGACGAGCCGGCGGTCCTGAAGCACCGGCACGTACATCAGGGATTTCACACCTAGCGGGCTGAGGATTCGATCGCGGAATGGCCCAACCCGGGGATCGGTCGAGACGTCATCCACGGCGAAGATCTCGCCGCCTTCCATGACCTCGAGCAATCCTCCGCCGTACGAGCCCATCCCGAAGTCACCGAGCGTCGATCCGACTTCCGGGACGTGGTACTCGTGCGCCACCCTAACGACCTGGCGCTGCTTGTCGACGAAGGCCACGTAGCAGCGGCACAGATCCAGACTGCGACCGATGGTCGTGACGGTCGTCTCGAGGACTTCGTTGAGCTCTAGCGACTCACGAACCGCCGTGGTGATTCGATAGAGCAGCGTTTCCCGACGGACACGCGCTTCCGCGGCCGCTAGGCTCGCCGGAGCATCGGGCTGTTCCGCGATGGTCGTCCGCTCGGGTTCCACTATGGTCCGCTATCTCGGGGGCGGGAATGTCGACGTAACGCGTCCGGACGCTTCTACCGCGTTGCGTCGCGCGGTGCAATCGTTTGCGTCACGTCCTGGGTGCGCGCTCGGGCTTGCTGCGACCGATGATCCGGATCGGCGTACCAAAGAAGTTGTATGCTTCGCGCAACCGATTCTCCACGTACCGCTCGTACGAGAAATGCAGTTTCACCTTCTTCGCGTTGGTGAAGAGAAGGAAGGTCGGCGGTGCGACGCTCGCCTGCGTGATGAACTTCACCTTGAGCTGCTGCTTTCCGGGAAGTGTGGCTCTCGGCTGTTTGAGATGCTGCTCGAAGAACCGGTTGAGCTCCGCAGTCGGAACGCGCGTGCGTCTGGCCGAGTCGGCCTGTGCTGCCAGCTCGAGAAGCTTGGTGACCCGCTGACCCGTCAGTGCCGAAATGAAGACGACCGGCGCGTAGTCGAGAAACTTCATGACTTCGCGGATGCGACGCTCGAACTCCGGCGGCGTGCTCGAGGTCTTGTCGGCAATGAGATCCCACTTGTTGACGGCGATGATCACCGAGACGCCCGCGTCGACCGCGTAGCCGGCAATCGCAGCGTCGAGGTTTGTCGGCCCCTCGGTCGCGTCCAGGAGGAGGATCGCGACGTCGGCGCGTTCGAGGTGCCGTCGCGCCATGATGACGGACATCTTCTCTGCCTGCAGCTCGGTCTTGCCCTTACGGCGAATTCCCGCCGTGTCGATGAGGCGGAACTTCTGGCCCTCGGACTCGAGCTCGGTATCGATGGCGTCGCGGGTCGTCCCGGCGATGGGCGATACGATGACCCGGTCGGCGCCCAGAAGCTTGTTGACGATGGACGATTTGCCGACGTTGGGACGGCCGATGATCGCCACGCTGATCTGTCGCGGTCGTTCCCTGTCCGGTTCGACGAACGTGACGTGGCGCCCGGCGGCTTCGAGCATGTCGCCGATGCCCTGGCCGTGTTCGGCCGAGATCGGAATCACGTCGTCGAAACCCCATCGAGTGAACTCGAGAGCGTCGGAATCGAGCTTCGTGGACTCGGCCTTGTTGGCGATGACGAACACGGGCTTGCCGGTCTCGCGGAGCCGTTGCGCCAGTTCCTCGTCGAGCGGCGTGGGACCCTGGCGGACGTCGACTACGAAGAGCAGCAGCGCGGCCTGATCTATCGCCGTCCGGGCCTGCGCAAAGATCGCGGCAGGAATCGTGGCCTCGTCTTGCGGGATGATTCCGCCCGTATCGACGATGTCGAAGACACCGCCGAGCCACTCGGCCGTACCGTAAATCCGGTCACGGGTAATGCCGGGCTCGTCACCGGTGATCGCGCGGCGAGAGCTCGTCAATCTGTTGAAAAGGGTCGATTTGCCGACGTTGGGGCGACCAACGATTGCGACGAGTTGTCGCACGGGCTCAGACGGCGCCATGGCGCCTGTCGCGTTGTCGGCTTCAGGGAGCATAAGCGGCGAGTGTACCACAGGGGTTTCGGGCCGCCCGGTTCTGACACGGAGCGAGCGCGATGAGGTAAACCGACCGCGACTTCGACTCGATCATGGGAACGGATGATCAGTACGTACTCCAACCTCGTGAAGTGGTTGCGTCGAGGCCGAACGCCGCGGCAGCGACTCGGCGACCTCGGCGAGCGCCTCGCCGAGCGTCACCTCCGCGCGCTCGGGTTTCGCATTGCGGCGAAGAACGTCCGCGTGCCGCTCGGCCATTCGACGTCGGGGCGCGCGGTGATCGGCGAGATCGACCTCGTGGCGTACGACGGCGACACACTCGTTTTCGTCGAGGTCAAGACGAGGCGGAGGGAGGGTGTGTTCGCCGTCGAGCGAGCGGTCGTTGCATCCAAGCGCAGCCTCCTTGCCCGGTCAGCGCGACGTTACCGGCGCTGGTTCGGGGTGGCGTCAGATCCTTACCGATTCGACGTTGTGACGGTGCTTGCACCTCGAAGAGGGGCGCCGCGCGTCAAACTCCTTCGGGGAGCATTCCGGGACCCTCTGCTACGATGACCCCGGGACGCATTACCTTATTGCGAAAGGAGATTGGACCTGTGACGGGCAAAACCGGCCGAATCCTGGCGATCAGTGCTGTTGCAATGCTGGCACTCGTGGCGCCGTCCGCGAGAGGTGGTCAGTCGCTTCCGGCATCCGAGAAAACCCGCAAGGAAGTCGTGAAACTGGCAGACGCGATCGAGACGAATCCGCTGGCCAAGTCATCGAGGAAGCAGCGGACGAAGGCGCTGCAGCTCATTGACGGCGCACAGGATCTGAAGCTCGTTGCATGCCGGGCGCTGCTTGGCGAGTTGATGCTCTCGAAGAAGCTTGGGGCGATCGAACTCCGAGCTCACCTGCAGATTGCCGCGGCGAGATATCTTTCGGATCACGAGGGAGCGTCCGGTTCCGACGTCGAGACTGCAGTTGCAGGACTCGAAGGCGTCGTCAGAGCCTATGAGTCGATGCGACGCAACGATCTCAGGGTCTCGATTCCGGAGGCCGATGCGATCGTGGAGCTCTACAACGCCGGGAACCTTACGGCCTACGCGGCCGACGCGCTTTCGAACTGCGGCCGATAAGACACCTGGTTCCGAAAGCCCTTGCGCCTTTGCGAGACCTTGGCGTCTTTGCGAGAAACCCGGCCCAGCAGGTCGGGTTTCTCGCAAAGACGCCAAGGTCTCGCAAAGGCGCAAAGGCCGAGACTACCACTTGCTCAGCGCCGGTACAGGAACGTCCCGATTCCGGTGTCGGAGTTGAGCACGCTCACGAGCAAGACCCCGCCCTGCTGGTTGAGATAGTCGGACACGCTCTGTCCCGTGAGGAGCCGCCCCTTCTGCTGTACCCGCGTGTTCTCCTTCTTCACCTTGGCTGTCTTCGTGAACGGAATGCCGTCGATGAAGACCGTCACGTTGTCGGTGAATCCCGTGCCGTTGACGATGACCTTCCTACCCTTGATCTGGAACGAGTCGATATCGGGCTCGGGGATTCCGCCCGACGCGGCGTTCGTCTCACCCGACTCACCGTTCGGGTACTGGGCCGTGACCACGAAGAACGAACCGCCTGGCGCCGTTGGCGCGACGACGGTCGTGGTGCCGGGTCCGACAGACGTGAAGAAGTTCGACGGGATCGGTGTCGTGTTCGGCGTGTTCGAACGGTAGATGTTGTAGCCGACGAGAGTGTTCCTCGGGCCGGCGACCTTCGACGCCGCTGCCGCCAGCGCCGACTTCGTCACGGTCTGTGACTGAAGGTGGAGCGGAGGATTCCGCTCGTCGCCGACCGTCGGCAGCGGCGGATCCCACGTCAGGAGCACGTCATTGCCCGCGACGACGTCGGTCGATCCCGAGATCGAGTTGTTGCCCCCGACGGGATCGTTCGTGTCGCTTTCTATGACGACGTCGATGCTGACGGTGTCACCGCCCTCGCCGATGACGTTGACGGTCATGACGACGGTGACGGTGTTGCCCGATTCGATGTCGCCGATCGCGACTTCAGCGACGCCAACGCCGCCGGCTGGAGGTGCAGTCACCGTACCCTGAGTCGTCGTCAGCGACACGAAGCGCGTGCCTAGCGGCGACGAGGTGCGCAGCAGCACGTTCTCGGCCGTGTCAGGACCGTTGTTCGTAACCAGGATCGTGTAGACGAGCTGCTCGCCAGTGTCGATCATCTCCGGGATCGACGAAGTCGAGATCTCGACATCCGCCATCGGCAGGTTCTCATCGGTCGAGACTGCCACCGAGGCCGAATCGCTGTTGTTCGAGAAGTCGGACTCGAAGGCCAGGCTGGCAGTGGAGGCGGTATTAACGATTGTCGAGCCGTTCTCGGCTGAAGCGCTGACATTGAGGATGACCGTCAGGGTGCGGCTCTCGCCAGGCGCGGTGACGCCGGGCCAGACGCATGCGATCGATCCGGTCCCGTTCGCGCTCGGCACCGTTAGGCTGCCGCCGCTGCTCGGGGAGGCGGAGACGAACGTAGTGCCCGCCGGGGTTGCGTCGCTGATCGTGAGGTCCGTGGCGTTCTCGGTTCCGATGTTCGTCGCCACGAGGTTGTACGTGATCGAGGAACCTGGCGCGACGGTGGACGGCGTTGCCGTCTTGTCGAGTTCGAGATCCGTCTGAGGCGGCGGGCCGACCTCGGTTGAGGTCGACGCCAGGTTGTTCGACTGATTCGGATCGGGCGTTCCCTCGGACGAAATCTGCGATTGGCCTTCGAGGAATGTCCCGTCAGGCGTCAGAAGGCTGACGCTGACGACGACAGTGAAGATCGCCGCCGTATTCGGCGCCATGCTGTTGGCGGTTGCAACCAGCGGGCTACCACGCGGGGATTCGGCCTTCTTTCCGCCGCCACCCTGTCCCTGGACGGTCCAGCCGGCAGGAACGTTGAACGAGACGAGCGTGACGTCGGCCGGAAGCGTTTCGGTAAGCGCGAGGATCGAAGAGGTGTCCGGGCCGTTGTTCGAGACGGTGACCGTGTAAGTCAGATTCTCGCCACGGATTGCAGGATCCGGTGACGCGACCCGCGTGACCGAGAGATCGGCCTGGGCGGGGGGCGCATCGACGGTGACGTCGACCGAGGCCGAATTGTCAGTATTGTCCGGGTCTGGCGTCGACGACGACACGGTGGCCGTGTTCGTGATCGTGACACCGCCTGAGACTCCGTTGTTCACGCGAACCGTGATTGTGAACTGGTGGAACGTCTTGAAGCCGACCGTCGGTCGCGTGGCCGTGATCGTTCCGGTGCCGTTGACCGGCGGCGTCATCACCGTCCAGCCTCCCGGCGAAACAATGCTCTGGAACGTCGTGTTCGTCGGGATGACGTCGGTCAGTGTCACATTCTGGGAGTCGTCGGGCCCGTTCCCCGAGACCTCGACCGTGTAGATGATATCGGTTCCGGGCATGGCCGATGAGACATTGGCGAACTTGTTGACGGTCAGATCAGCCAACTGCTGCACCGTCGTCGTCGTCATCGCACTGTTGTTGGACGGACTTGGATCGTTCAGATCCGAGCTGATCGTTGACGTCGCCGGAATGACCGTACCGCCGGAGGTAAACGAGAGGACCTTCACAACGACAGTCAGCATCTGCGGACCGCCCGGCATCAGCATGGGGTTCGAGAAGGTCACCGTGCCGGTCCCGTCAACCGCCGGTGACATCACCGACCAGCCGATCGGCGCCGAGGCGGACTGGAACGTCGTGTTCGGCGGCGTATCGATCGATACCAGTGTGTTGTCCGCAGTCAGTGGCCCCGCGTTGTTCACGGTCAGCGTGTAGGTAATGTTGGAGCCTGCCGCAACCGGATCCGGCGCGTCGGCGAGGCTGATGGATACGTCCGCATCCAGAGTCGTTGCGGTGAAGCACTGCGAGAACTCAGACGTCGTGATCGGGACCGACGTCGGAAGCTGCGTATCGCGCGCCTTGCCCGACCGTTTCGGAAGGCCGAGGAGGCTCGCAGTCGCAGTGACCGATTCGCCCGACATTGCCGGAATGTCGAGGTTCACGGAGAACGGCGCGTCGCCAGCGTTGTCGGTAGTGACCGTCACGTTGCCGGCGAAGACCTTCCCTTCGCCGAAGCCGGATCCATCACAGGAAGGACTGATGTAGAAGAGGATCAGGTAATCCGACGTCGCCCCGGAATTGAGCGTGCCCATGACGGTCGTGACGCCCATGTCGGTGACGGCCGAAGTGATGACCGGGAAGTTCTGCAGATCGCCCGCGCCCATGTCGCCGTCGCCAAGATCGTTGGGCGTCACGCCGTCGAGTCCCAGGTCGATGCCGAGGCCGCCGTTCTGCGCGATGTCGTTCTCGCCGAACTCGAGCTCGCTTCCGCCGTCAACGCCTATTCCGTTCCCGGTATTGCCGGCAATCGTGTTGAGGATGACGTGAATGCCCGCTCCACCGCTCACGCGAACGCCATCGAGCGAGTTCGGGATTGCACCCATTCCAGAAGCGTTGAGCCCTATCAAATTCGCGCCGACTACCTGGCCGTTGCCACCAGAGACCTTCGCACCCGAGAACTGGTTACCCGAAATGACGTTGCCCTCGCCGGGCATTGGTCCGCCGAGGCTGTTGTTGAAGCCTCCCGCCAGCCAGACGCCCTCGTTGCCGTTGCCCCGGTCAAGTGTTCCATTGACGTCCAGACCGATGTAGTTGCCCGCGATGAAGCAGCTGAACGACTGTGATTCGACTCGAATGCCGCTCTCGAGGTTCCCCGAGATAATGTTCCTGGCCAAAGGGGTGGGACCGCCGATGAGCGTATTGGGACAGTCGTTCAATACGCCATTGGCACCGTTTCCGAGCACGGTGGTCCCGTTCGAGGCCAGGCCGATGATGTTGCCGCTGACCTGGTTCATGTTGGACATGCCGCCGTGCAGGTAAACGCCGTTGGACAGCCCGCCGCCGGCCGTATTCGACGAGATCACGTTCGTCGCGCCGGCCGTGCCGTCGCCGACGAGGTTCGAAATGCCATCGTTGATCTCGACTCCGTTGAGCGCATTTCCAAGCGCCGTGTTCCCGCCTGCCGTCACGCCGATGTAGTTGCCCTGGATCAACGCACCGTTCGCAAACGACTGCAACTGGACGCCCTGGGCGCCGTTGCCCGAGATGACGTTTCGCGCCGCCGCAGTCGTGCCACCGATCGTCCCGGCGTTCGTGCTGGTGAGCACGACGCCACCGCCGAGGTTCGGCGCGGCGATCGTTCCGGCAAGGTTCGTGCCGATGTAGCAGCCTTCGATGACCGGCCCCGTCCCCGAGTTCACACTGATTCCGGCTCCGCTGAAGTTCTGGATGACCAGCCCGCGAACCTTGACGCTCGATGCCGAGACGACGTCCAGCCCAATGGCTCCGCCGGCACCCGAACCGTTGAGAACCACGATCGGAGTCCCGGCGAAATCCGGTTCCGTGGTCCCGTCAATGTCGACCTGTTCCGAAATCTGGCCCAGCGCGGACATCAGCGAAATGGTGTGAGGCCCGGCTCCCGCGATCGAGAAGCTGATCGAGTCCGCTCCGCCGAGCGTGTTGGCCTGGGCGATCGCGTCACGGAGGCTGCCGGCTCCCGCGTCATTCGTATTGGTCACGACAAACGGGGCGCGGAGCCTCGAGGAGGTCATCACAACCGGTGTCGCCGACTCCGATGACACCACGACGAGATCATCGGTTGCATCCGGGTTCAGGCGCATTGCAAGTGCTGCGACGGGCGAGCCGGCGACGTTCAGCGCAACCGGAGCCGCGTCCCCCGCCTGTGCGACCCTGCCGCCTTCGAGTATCGCGAGCGAGTTTCCGGCGCCGTCGAGGGCCACGAGGTCCATCCCAGTCCGGGACGAGACGTTGGCCGCGACGATTCGCACGGCTCCGCCGGACGTCGACGCGAATTCCTCGACGATGGCCGGTTTCTCGCTGGCTTTCGCCATCGTGTCGAGCGGATCTGGACCCACCAGGAGGTCTATAGAGCCGTTGTCGCCCAGAATCGCGACGTCGAGACGGTATCCGCCGCCGAAGTCTCCGAGTGCGATCGAACGGACGTCCGATCGGGCACTGGCGATCTCGACTTGCAGTACGGGCGTCTCGCGTGCCGAGTCGAGGCCCGGGACCAGCACGACGCCGGCGGTCGTCGCGGCGATGACGTCAGCGAATCGTGTTCCCGTCACGTCACCGACCGCGATGTCGCGCGCGTTTCCGGGAATGTCGATGGATAGAGGCGCAGCAGCACCTGCCGCCGTTACGCCGGACACCACGAGAATCTGCGCCGAACGGCCATTCGCCACGCCGACGAGAATCTCCGGCCGTCCGTCGGGACGGTTGACATCGCCCGCTGCGAGCGCCGTGACGGTGCCAGCCAACGCAATGGAGCGCGCGGCGCCGAACTGAGCGTGTCCGATGCCGGGAAGGACGTAGACCGTGTCGTCGCCTGACTTCGCCACGGCGAGATCCGCATTGCCGTCGCCATCGAAGTCGCCGGCGATCATGTGCTCGGGACTGACAGGCGTCGCGACGTCCAGGGCAGGCAGAAGAAACGGCGCCCCGACCGGCGTACCAGCCGCAACGGCCTCGCGCGCCTCGGGTGCATACGGAAAGACGGCGCCCAGGTTGCCCCGGAAGATCCGGATCGCGCCCGTTGTCCCGTCGGCGGATGAAACTGCGAGATCAGGCATCCCGTCATTGTCGAAGTCGGCCCGCACGATTCCGAGCGGACGTCCCGTCGGTTTGGCGTTCGCAGCCGGCTCGATCTCGACGCCGTCGTCGAATCGGATCCAGTTGTTTCCTCGATCGGCTGCCTCGATCACCGTCCGTCCGGCGACCTCGCGCCACGCGACAGGCTGGGCCTCGGGGCGGGACGCGCCCAACGTGGAGGCGAGAAATGCTCGTCCGATCGAGCTGCCGGCGAACGGCACGGCTGCCACCATCACGCATAGGACGGCGAGAACCGGGATCGAGCGCTTCGTGAATCGCGAGTCGCGAGCCTGCATCGACATTTCAGGGGTCTCCTCGAAAGCAAGTATGAAAGCGGGACATTCCCAAGGGTACATTTCGGCCGGGGATGGCGAAGCCATTAGAGGGCCCAGCCCTATTTCGGGTTGGCCGGCGAACTGGATCTATGGATTCGAACTGACTGACAGTGGTTCAGGAAAGACCCGTCGATACGCGATGGCCCACGCGGCCAGCGTGATCGGCGTGACCATGAAACCGCCTATGTAGCAAAAAAGCGAGGCCACGATGCTCAGGACCGTCGTCGTAGCCATAAGCCGGGCCGCCCCGCCAAAGTTTGCACGCGATGCCCTGGCGCTGAGTTTCACGGCCTCCCAGCCTCCCATTCGCCGATCGACGATGAGCGGATACCCGAACATGAAGAACGTTCCGAAGAAAACGCTGAGAAGAAAAATGACGATGGTCGTGACGACGACAATACCGGTCATCTCCCAGGGGCCGAGCATGGCGGCCAGGTCACTGTACGGCCGGCCGAGCCACACCAGGATCCGTTTCATCGACAGTAGCATCAGAATCAGGTTCACCGGGATCGCCATGGCCATGATCGGCACGATCTGGATGAGCGTCGCGATGAAACTCGGCACAAAGAACTCGAATCCCCGGAAGAGACCGGCAAACGTGGCACGTTCATCTCGCATACGCGCGAAGAGACCGAGATAGATTCCACAGACCATCGGGCCCATGAACAGCCCGAGCGGCGCGAGGCTCCCGACGAGGAGTCCCGCGACCGTGATCCCCAGCATCAGCCAGTACTGGTCCCGCACGAGACGCCACCCCTCCGCGAGCAGATCGAAGGGTCTCAGCTCGACGATGCGGAAGTCTCCTGCGTCTGGTTTCAAGCCCGAAAACCTCTCACGATGAGATCGGTCCACTCGTCGGCAACAATCACTGCCGGTGACGGGCCTGATCCCAGTCACCGGCGTTTCCCGATCATCGTCAGCCGACGTGCACCCTCGGCCGCAACTCCGGCTCGTCGATAGCCTGGCGCAGGACCTCGCGAGTTACAGGCGCCGTGTCGCCCTCGCCAAACGCAATGAACTTGAGCACGTACGCTATCGGATTGCCTTCGGTCCATCCGAAGTACACGTGGGGAAGTTTGTCGGTCGTATCGCGGATGTGCATCAACAGCGCCGCGATGGCGTTGGGGATCGCCGGGCTCTCGCAGCGCAGGACCCGATACGGACCCACGCGCACGCCGGTGACCTCGAGCTCGTCGGTGAACTCGGACGCATCGCCCGGGCGCACTTCGAGAATGATGATCGGCTCTCCGGGAGGGATGTGGTGGTCCTGGCGGGCGTCCTGTTCCTTCTTCCGGTATTCGGACTCGAGTCCGCGATCCGGCCGGTTCGCGACGATTCGCACGGTGCCAGTCGTGGTCTCGTCGATGAACCTTCGCGCAACGTCGTCCAGGGTGACCTTCGTGACGCGAAGCTCGGTTGAGCGCACGACGCGCGACACGAAGGACGAGAGGACGATCGTGGCGATGAAGACCAGAGCGATCTTCACGCCGTCGGGCCGCTCGTGAATGTTGTCGAGCGTCGTGTACACGAAAACGAGTGTGATGAGCAGGAACGCGTAGCGATGCCAGCCGCCGCGTCGCCAGAGGAGCAGCGTAACGGCGAACGCCGCCGACGTCATCAGCACCAACACGCCCGTGGCATATGCGCCGCCCTGGGCCTCGACGTTCGCTTCGAATATCCACGTGACCAGAAGCGTCACGCTGGTCAGAACGAGAACCAGGGGCCGAACGGCGCGAGCCCATTCCGGCGCCATTCCGTATCGCGGCAGATACCTGGGGATGAGGTTCAGCAAGCCGGCCATCGCCGATGCGCCGGCAAACCAGAGAATCGAGATCGTGCTGATGTCGTAGGCGGTTCCAATGAAGTCGCCGAAGAAACCATGGCACAGGTACGAGAGAGCGCGACCGTAGGCCTGGCCACCCGGCACGTCCCCCACCGGCGCCAGGAACTCCGCTGGCGGGATCAGGAGAGCCGTCGAGAAGCTGCTTCCGATGAGCGCGACGCTCATGATGAGCGCCGCTGTTCGCAGGAGCTTCTTCGAATTGCGGATGCGTCCTTCCGGGTTGCGGGGCGTGTCGAGCGGGCCGCCTCTGACAAGCGGCATGACGGCGACGCCGGTTTCGAATCCGGAGAGTCCGAGCGCGAGCTTCGGAAAGACCAGCAGGGCGGCGCCGAGGATCAGCCAGGGACTCCCGTGCTGCTCGCCCGACATGAGCGCAAATTTCCAGTTCGCCAGGTAATCGGGATGGACCGCGATCTCGTACAGGCTTCTACCGATTACCAGCGCGTTGAGCGCGAGATACACCACGACGAGGAAGACCGCGAGTCCGATCGCCTCCTTGAATCCCTTCATGAAGATCGCGCCGAGAAACAGGAGCAGCACGACCGTCACGAGGACCGGGTGGTTCTCCAGCCAGTGCGGCGCGTACGGGTTCTCGACGATGTGCGCCGTGGCGTCCGCAGCGGACAGCGTCATCGTGATCACGAAATCGGTCGCGGCGAATCCGAGCAGCACCAGAACGAAGGCTTTGCCCTTCCATCGTGTGAGCAGGCTCTCGAGCATCGCGATGCTGCCCTGTCCGTTCGGACTGGCCTCGGCGACGCGCTGGTAGATCGGCAGCGCACCGAAGAGAGTGAGGAGAACCAGTACGACGGTGGCGATCGGTGCGAGCGCCCCAGCGGCGAGAAAGGCTATCCCGGGCTGGTATCCGAGCGTCGAGAAATAGTCGACGCCCGTCAGGCACATTATCTTCCACCACGGCTGCGTCGGATGCTGGTGACCGTGGTGCGAGATCGTCTGTTCGGGGCTCTGGCTGGCACCCGAAAGAAGCCAGTTCCGAAGGCCAAAGGCGAATCCATGCAGCCCGGGCGCCAGTCCTCCGTCGACAACCCCTTGACCGCCTCCCGCGCGTCCAACGGCGGAAGCCCCCCCTGCGCCGGAGGGCAACGTCGAATTCACTGTGGTTCACGTCTCCTTCTACCCGTCGTTACGGGTCAGGCGCTCTGGCGCGCTGCGCGAACCAGATCGCAAGTCCTTTCAACAAGCCTGCGAGGTTAGCTGTCGGGTTCGGGATTGAAAGTGCCCTACCGCCGTCGGCCAGACCGAACGCCGGATTCACCCCTGGTTCTGGTTCCCCCGCTTCGACGCCCCGGGCACGCCGAATTCGGCAGACTGGATCCATCCGACGGCTCCTGTTCGCCGCGGACGTTCGAATGGTACTCGTGGTTCGACTTGTGTCAACGGGGGAACCGGACCATCGCAGCCTCCAAAGGGCGAAACAACACCTGCGCGTGAGTGCGTTCACGCCTTTCGCGGGTGCTCTCGCGGTCTTTTTGTTGTGCTAGAGTCGGCGCCTGCAGTCCAAGACACGCCATTCGTCCGGGCCGTTTGCGGCGTCCGAGGCGGGCGATGGAGGATGGAGCTCATGCGTTCTAAGATCCTGACTCGGACCCGGATTGCGCTGGCCGCGACTCTCGCTGCCGTCCTGTGTGGCACAAGCCTCCCCGCTAGCGCCGCCGTAAGCCTCTTCACGTTTGACGAGCTCGAGCAGCTCTATGCTGTCGACACGCCGCCGGCCGAACTTGCGGCAAAGCTGGACACGCTGCTCAAGACTCCGTTCGTAGACAATTCGGCGTCATCGGCCGGGACCAGGCCGGTTCGGCCAGAGATCGCAGGCCCCGAACGAGGCCTTCGCGTCGCGATGTGGAACATCGAGCGGGGGCTCGAGTATCAGGCGATAGTCGGCGCATTCCGCGGTCCATCGGCCTTCCAGACCTTCATCAATTCGTCCGAGTATCCCCACGGCAGCGCCGAGCGCGCAGCGCTGACAAAGGAAGTCGCGCTGCTCCAGTCTGCCGACATCGTCGTGCTCAACGAGGTCGACTGGGGGGTGCCGCGTTCCGGCTATCGGAACATCGCTGGTGATCTTGGAGCGGCGCTCAAGATGAACTGGGCTTACGGAGTCGAGTTCGTCGAGGTCGATCCGCTAACTATGGGCACCGAGACGTTCGAGGAGATCGAGGATCCGGCGAAACGGGAGGAGTTCGTAGCCAACCTTCCACGCGTCGACCGCCGGCGGATGAAGGGTATGCACGGAACAGCGATCCTGAGCCGGTATCCGCTCGAGAACGTACGGATCGTCCGGTTCGGGAATCAGGGCCACGACTGGTACGCCGACGAGAAGAGGGGCGTGAGCGAGGTTGAATCCGGGAAGCGAAAGGCCTCGGAAGTGGCCTTTCTCGAGAAGATCACGCGCGAGGTTCGGCGAGGCAACCGGATGTTCATGCTCGCCGACGTAAGCGATCCGCTGATTCCGGGAGGAAAGGCCACCATCGTGGCCGCGCACCTCGAAGCGCGGACCAAGCCGGAGACTCGCGTCGCGCAGCTCGAGGAGATCCTGCTGGCCATTCGCGACATCCCGCACCCGGTGATCCTGGCCGGCGACATGAACACGACTTCGAGCGACTCGACGCCGACGTCGATAAAGCGCGAGATCACCAAGCGGCTCGGTTCCACGTCATTCTGGGCGAAGGAAGGCATCAAGGCTGCGACCGGCGTCGGCCTCGTCGTGACGGCGCCGATCAGTGCGTACGGCTACTTCAAGAAGTACCGCGACCCGACGGCGCGCAGCATCCCGCTCTTTGCCGAGAACAAGGAGGCGAAGTTCTTCAAGACACTGGAGGATTTCCGGTTCACGGACACTGGCCGATTCGACTTCCGCGGAGAGTCGGCGAGATCGTCGAACGGACGCTCCGGGACGCTCGCGAACTCGAACGAGCGGGCGTCGAAGGGATTCGCGTCGACGTTCAAGCTCGAGCAGACCTACGGGCCGACCGGGAAACTGAAACTCGACTGGATCTTCGTCAAGCCGCCGGTGTCGGCAGATGGCAGGAACGAGAGTTACCGATTCGCGCCGCACTACGGCCGGACGCTGACGCGGTTGAACTACGCGGGCGCGAACCGGATCTCGGATCACTGTCCGATCCTGGTCGACCTGCCGTTTGCCGAACCGGCGGTGCAACCGGCACCAGCGCAGAAGAAGCGTCGCCTCCCGTTCATTCACGGCAACTGAGAGGTTCGCCGAATCGCGCGATCCGCGCAGCAGTGCCGTGAGTTGCTGATCTCGCGCGTACCGAACGACAGGTCAAGCATGCTACGTGCGGGTCCTCGAGTTGGACACGTCAGTATCAGTACTGCGACCAACCTGCAGGATTCAGGAACATCGCCGAAGGCGCTTTCGACCGCGGAGCGGTCGAAGGAAATAGCCGTGGGTCGCGGGGGCGAGTGC
>CAZQBW010000054.1:4318-25452 GCA_964591515.1 uncultured Clostridia bacterium | reverse complement strand
CTTCCGCCTCGGCCATCATGTTGCAGATGGTGTTGCGGAACGGAATCGGAATCTGCTTCGAGGCATCGACGAACTCGACGCCCATGCCCTGAGACTGAGCGGCGCCCCAGCGTCTCAGGAGCTCGAGCACGATGTCCTTGCCGTTGACCCACGGCTGCAGGGTTCCATCGAGAACTACTCGCCGCTGCTTCGCGAGCGTGAAGTAGATCGAACCCGTCGACCAGCCGAATCCGAGCGTCGTCGATCCCACTCCCATTCCGATGGCGCCGTAGGCCCCGTAAGCCCGCGAGTGCGAATCGGCACCCGGGATGAACGCGCCGGGAACCACCAATCCCTGTTCCGGAAAGAAGAAATGGAAGATGCCGTCTCCCGGCTCGGCCCACCACGGTGCCCGGATGTCGTGTCGATGGGCGAACTCGCGCGAGATCGCAGTCTGGCGGTCGTCGGATTCCTTGCCCGTGAACACGAAATGGTCGCTCGCAAAGGCCGCGCGACGCGGCAGGATCGTGTCTCCTCCGGTGATCGTGTTGAACGTGTAGATCGAGAACGGTCCGGTGCCGTCGGAGGCCGGCAGCAGGTCTGCGTAGATCCGCAGCGTCTCGCCCGGAGCTACGCGCGCCGACTTGTCGACCCGGTGAGCCCAGACGATCTGTTCCGCCGTCGTCATGGTTCTCGCGAGATCGGCATCGGGAAACCTGATCTCGGGAACGACCGAAAGCGATTCGATGAACTCGCGGCGACCGATCGCAAAGATGCCGCCGGACTGGCGGATCTCCTCCTCCTTTTCCGACAGGGGCACTGGCGCATAGACCTTCCCCTGAGTGACGTTGCGCAGTTCGCGCGTCGTCGAATCGAACGCGAGCTCGTCGCCGTCGACTGCATCCGAGACGGCTTCCGGACATTGCACGACGTGCAGTCCGAGATTGAGCGAGTTCCGCCTGAAGATGTCGCCCATGTTGTTGCCGCAGACGATGACGAGCTCGAGACCTACTTCTTCTGCCACGCCCTTCAGTCCGGCGGGCGACATCTCGCGTGAGCTGCCGATCGCGAACCGGTCGCCCGCAATCAGGAAGTTCTCGCCGGAGTGCACGCGCTTCCGGAAGTCAGGCATCAGGTATCGGAACGACCCGGCCTTCCAGCGCTCGTCGAGGGTCTCGAGACTCTCCGAGACGCAATCGGCCGATGGCGTGATCTGATCCGTGTCGATGGCATCGAGTTTTCGACCGGGCGTCTTCGGATCCCAGAAGATCAGCGCCCGTCCGGTGACGACGTGACCGGCGGCTGCGGAGCCGGCGCTACCGGGCGCCGAGGTTTCGAGGATCTGTTCGACGGTCGTGTGTGATTGAGGAACGGCGGGGCCGATCGGCAGCATGGGAACCTCCGGAGGTTGGTCTCGAAAGCCGGTGATACTACCAGAAGGTCCGCGGGCAGCCCATTTTCGCGACGAAACGACGGCGCCGCGGTTTATCATCGCGCCGTGCAGCCCGAGCTCAGGATTGCGGTGCCGAGATGGGTCGACGACTCCGTCGACTGGAATCGCGTCCACGCGACGGACGACGATCGAGCCGGAGTCGCCATCGCACTTGCGCGGCGCAACGTTGCCGAAGGGACGGGCGGACCATTCGGCGCGGCCGTATTCGATTCGGCCAGCGGCCGGATCGTTTCGGCCGGAGTGAATCTGGTCGTGCCTCTCAACAACTCCTCCCTGCACGCCGAAATCGTCGCGTTCATGCTGGCGCAGGCGAGGCTCGGCCGGTACTCGCTCGGAGACGACGGCGGTCGATACGAGCTCGTTACGTCATGCGAGCCGTGCGCGATGTGCCTCGGTGCTACGCTATGGTCGGGAGTCCATCGAGTCGTCTGCTGCGCTACGGGCGACGACGCGAGGGGCCTCGCTTTCGACGAGGGACCGGTGTTTGCCGAATCGTGGAGCTACCTTGATGCTCGCGGTATCGAGATCGTCAGGGGCGTCCGCCGGGAAGAAGCGCGTGCCGTAATGAAGGCGTACCGGGATGTCGATGGCGTGATCTACAACGCGACGTAGTCCGGAGCGAAGACGCCCGTCTAGAGTTGGATCAGCACCGACCGCCGCCTTCGACGAATACTGCCAAGAGCATCGCGGATTGCGCGGATAATGCGGATAGGGCGGATCTGAACTTACTTCGAGTCAGAGCCGCCCTACCCGCGCAATCCGCGATGCTTCTTCGTTCTCTTATCCGTTGAAAGTCAGCTCCCGGTATTGATCCTGCTCTCATTTCTTGAACAGCCGGTCGAATGCCGACTTCGCATCGGAGCTTGCCGTCGGACGGCTCGTCTCACCCGTCTTCTTCTCGACGCTTCGGCGTGGACTGAACTTCTCGCACGCCGTGCGGGCAGTCTTGCTCGACACTCGCGTGACGATTTCGGCGCGGCACTCCCACTGCGCCGCCGGATCGAACGAAACGCAGTTCCGGCACGTCCTCAAATCGCCTCCGCACTTCGAGCACGTCCGGTCGACCTCGATCTCTCCGATCAGCTCGACGTTGGCTCCGCACATCGCGCAACGGAGCACCCCCTGAAACGCCATCATCTTCGGCGAACGCGGTCCGTCGCTCTCCGGCCGCTTCACCTTGGGCGTGTCGGTCCTCTCCGTCCGGTTCCCGTCCTGATACCCGCGCTGGCCGTATTTGCGTTCCATCGGAGCCTCCGGGTCAGGACTTGGTACGAGAGCCGAAGAGATTCGAAAGGATCCCCGAGATCCCCTTGCCCGACTCGACGCGCATTTCTCCCGTGTACGCTCGGACGACTCCGGCGTCATATTCGAAGACCTTCCGCAGTATCGAGTGCGTCGGCCAGCGGACCATGAAGTAACGGACGATTCCATCCGGTCGCGGGTCGACGGCGCGGACCTCGAACAGTTCGTTGTTGAATCCGACAGCCGTGCCGTTTCCTACCGCGCCCGTTCCACGCGCAGCGCGCGGCTGCCACGGGTAGACGTTCCGGCTGATGACGACGGCGTCGTACTCGGACCCTTCAGGAAAGTACGCCACCGTGTCGGGCGCGAAGCGCTGGTCGTACCGCACGCCAAGCGGCGCGGCAACGGCGGTCGGGGCCGGCCGGCCAGGCGATGGAGCCGCGGCTGATGGCGGTTCCGGCTGCCTGACCGCCGGCCGGGACTCGGCCGCACGCGTGCTGGCCGCGACGTCTTCGAACTCTACGTCGCCAAAGTCGCGCAGTCTGGTCGCTGCCGTTCGGAGCTCGGCCGCCATCTCGAACGCCGTCCCGAACCGCATGTCTCGATCCTTCGCTAGAGCCCGATTCACGATGGCCTGAACCGAATCAGGTATCCGGAGGCGGTAGTTACGCAACGGCGGTGGAGTCTGCCGCAACAGTGCGGCGAGCTGCTCTCGGGGCTTCTTGGCCACGAACGGCAACTGGCCGGTGAGCATCTGGTAGAGCACGATGCCGAGCGAGAACACGTCCGAACGGCCATCGACCGACTCGCCGCCGAACTGCTCCGGCGACATGTAACGGAGCGAGCCCCAGATTACGCCGGCCTGAGTATTGTAGAAATTGAGCGCGTCGAGCGACTCGGGCGACGGGCTGCCTTCGGCCGACGCCGGAACGTCGCGCTCCTTGAGCCGCCCGGGCTTCGCGAGGCCGAAGTCGAGGATCTTCACCTTGTCGCCGGGGCACACCAGGATGTTCGCCGGCTTGATGTCGCGATGGACGATTCCCTGGGCGTGCGCGGCCGCAAGTCCGTCCGCTATCTGACTCGCAATGTGCAATGCGCGATCGGTGTCGAGTCCCTGCGGACCGACGATCTTCGAGAGCTCTACACCTTCGACGTACTCCATTGCGATGAAGGCGACGCCGTCCTGTTCGCCGGCGGCGTAGATCGTCACCACGTTCGGATGGCTGATGCGTGACGCCGCGCGAGCCTCACGCAGAAGTCGCTGCGTATTCTCGGCGTCGATCAGCTCACCCTGCACGCGGCCGAGGACCTTCAATGCGACGAGGCGCTGCAGGTATTCGTCCGAAGCGCGATAAACGACGCCCATTCCACCTTCGCCGATCTTCGAGACGATCTTGAAGTGAGCGACTCGCTCGGGCGCCACGTGCGGTCGAGCCGGCTCGGCGGGCTTCGCAGGAGGAGGAGGCTCGACTCGCTGTGACTCGATGAGGCGAGGAGGGGTCGACGTCTCGACGTCGAAAACGAACATGTTCGGCTCAAAGTCGGGCGACTGGCGCCGGCTGATCAATGACCGTTTCTTTTCGTTTCCGTCGGATTCGTCGGTCATGCGGCCAGTATCCGGCCGCGAGATTCCGGATGTCAAACCGGTCGTTTTCCGGGGCCTCAGTCTGCCGTCACACGATGCGAGGGATCACCTGCCAGATGAGCGTCCCGGTGCCGGGAGCCGCCGATCGCCACGAGTCGACGGAGAGCTCGAGCCTTGCCAGGTTCGCCGTCGGAACTCGTACGTTCGCCGGGTGTCCCTTCGGGCCGATGAACGCGCCGATCAGCATCTCGAAGCCGGGATTGTGCCCGACGAGCATGGCCGTCTCGACGTTGTCGTCGATCGACCGGACGACGTCGAGCAGCGCCTCGACCGAGGCTTCGTAGATCCGGTCATCGTGCCGGACTGGGCCCTTGTAACCGGCGGTCTTGAGTGCAATCGCAGCCGTCTGTCTGGCGCGCGCGGCCGTCGAGCAGATGACGAGGTCCGGAAGAGACGAAGCGGCTTTCAGGGCTCGACCGATCTTTGGCGCATCTTTCTCACCGCGCGGAGCGAGAGGTCGGTCGAAGTCGCCGAGGCTCGGGTCGTCCCAGCTCGATTTGGCGTGTCTGAGGAGAATGAGGTGTTTCATGGATATGGCATCCTAGCGTGAGAAGGGAAGAAGGGCCACGGATCAGACGGATCTTACGGACACTCACGGATCTGAATACAGCCTCAGATCCGTGTTTATCCGTAAGATCCGTTTGATCCGTGGTCCTTCTTCCGCGGCCTTTTCCCTTGGCGATGTGCAAATGGCTGTGTACACTGCCTCTTTGCCCGGATCGGGACTTCGGTCGCGGTTGCGGACATGACCACAAGTCGAGAGGGAAACCGAGATGGGTTCGAGACGATCAAGTGCGAAGCCGGTCCGCATGAACTGCGCGAAGTGCGGCTATCCGTTCACCATTGTTGCCTTCATTTCGCAGGGCGTCGACAAGGACGCGTGGTTGCGCGACACGATCGCCAACGGGCACGACTGCGACGCCGCTGCGTTGCACCGTGTTCGGTCGATGGGTCACGAACGCGTCGGTCAGCAGAAGCAGAAGGGCAAGAAGTAGGACGGCGGCGAACTCGCCGCTGTCTCTCGGACGTTCGATTTTCTTGGCGCCTTTGCGAGGCCTTGGCGCCTTTGCGAGAAACATCCCGTACGACGGTGTTTCTCGCAAAGGCGCCAAGATTCGTTTGCAGATGCCCGCCGCTCTCGCTGCGTTACGCGTTCGGCAAGGATGCGACAGTGTCCGCATTCGACGTGCCGCTCTCGAACACCAGATCGTCCAGCGAGCCCCGCATCAGAAACATGCACCCGTCGGGCGTCTCTCCTACTCCGTGCGCGGACCCCTGCGCGGACCGTATGTAATCGCCGGGACGATAGGTCGTTCCGTCGAGGCGAAGCTCACCCCGCAGCATGAACATTTCCTCGGTAGATGCGTGATTGTGCCGCGGGTACTCCGAGCCGGATTGCGCACGCACGAGCATCACGACCTCTCGCGCAGCCCGATCCAGGTGCAGCATCCGATACTCGATTCCCGGAACCGAGTAGGGCTTCCACGGGCCGTTGTCCTCGAAGGCGAGCGTCTCGACCGGCGGCGGCATCGGCTCGGGATTCAACTGCCGAACGGACTCCAGCACGCGTTCCCGTAGCCCTGCCGGCGGCGCAACTGGCTCCGGTGCCATGGCGAGAAGCTCGACCGTGAGCCTCAGCCGATCGAGCTCGTGCCGACACTCGGGACACCCGTCGACGAGGTGAGCCTCGAACTGGAGCGAATCCACGTCGTCGAGGGCTCCGAGCGCGTAGAGCGAGGCAAGCTCACATTGAATCGCGGCGATTTCGTCTGTCATCAACTCGACAGTTCTCCCTCGAGGTGCTTGAGGGCGTCGCGCAGTCGCATCATCGCGAGCCTCGTCCGTGTCTTCACGGTTCCCAGCGGTTGTGAGAGCTTCTCGGCGATCTCGCTGTGGCTCAGCCCGCCAAAGTAGGCGAGGTCGATGACCGCGCGCTGCTCGGGCGGAAGGGATTCGAGCGCGGCCAGGACGATCTCGCGCCGTTCGGCGTCGGCGGCGTGCGTGTCGGGTGCCGGACCCGTCGACGTCGCCTTCTCGACCGCATCGAGCGTGTCCGAACGCCGCCGAGCCTGGTCCGTCGCACGGAACCGGTCGATGGCACGGCTGCGCGCGATCGTGAGGATCCACGCCGACGGAGTCCCCCGGCGAGCATCATAGGAATCCGCCTGACGCCAAACCTGCGTGTATACCTCGAGCGTGACCTCTTCCGCGGCGCATGGATCGTTCAGGATTCTGAGCGCGAGTCCGAAGACCGGTCTCGACGTCGAGTCATACAGGACGCCGAGCGCGGATTCGTCGCCCGACGCGATGCGGCGAACCAGTTCGAGCCGCTCACGCTCCATGGCCCTGAGATCCTGAGTGTGTTGCGCTGAGGTCACGTCGGAAGCACCTTTGCTGAGCAGGACGCCGTGAGAAACCGCCCCAACGTAGTCTTTCGGCCACGGACCGTCAAGGCGGTATTCGTCCCGTGGATCCGGAGCGACGCGGCTATACTCGCGGGCTTATGACCGCGATTCGTCTGGGGCTCCTGCTGGTAGTCGCGTTCGTCGCGGGTGCCGTGAACTCCCTGGCAGGCGGGGGAACGCTCCTGACGTTCCCCGCGCTGCTACTGCTCGGAATGGATCCGATCGTGGCTAACGCGACGAGCACGGTCGCGCTTTGGCCCGGTACGATCGGCGCCATATTCGGCTACAGGCGCGAGCTCCGGGAGCGTTCGGCGCTCATCGCACCGCTCGCGATTCCGAGCCTGGTCGGCGGCACAGCGGGCGCCGTGCTTCTGATCTCCACACCGTCGAGCGTGTTCGAGAAACTCGTGCCGTTTCTAATCCTGTTTGCGACGGTGCTCTTCGCGGTTCACGGTCCGATTCGCGACCGTGTCTTCGATGACGCGAGCATCCGGTCGCCGCGCTGGTGGACGATCGCCATCGCGCTGCAGCTCGGAATCGCCGTGTACGGCGGGTACTTCGGCGCCGGTATCGGCGTGCTCATGCTCGCGCTCCTCGGCGTGCTCGGGCTCGAAGACCTCAACGCCATGAATGGCATCAAGGTCGTGAACGGCATGCTCATCAACCTGGTTGCAGTGGCGGCGTTCGCCGTGAGTGGAATCGTGGACTGGCCCATCGCCGCCGCCATGGCGGTCGCATCTGCCGCCGGCGGCTGGGCGGGCGCAGGAGTGGCGCGCCGCATCGGGCAGACCCGCCTTCGCAACTCCATCATCGCCATCGGCGTTGCCGCCACCGTGCTCCTCTTCCTGCGCCTGCTCCGATGATTTCGTGCTTGACCGCGGACAACCGCTGGCGTAGCATCGGGCATCTTGCGTTGTACAGAAGTTATATAAGAATGGAATAACGCAATGGCGCGCGCAAAAGTACGAACATTCTCGGCCGTCGATCGAGATATCGCGATGCTCGATGCAATCGCGGCGTATCACGGCTTCTCGAAGAGCGCGACCATAACGAGTCTGATCCGTCGGGAGTTCTGGCGGATCTTCCCAGCCGGCGCCGCGGGCATCGAGCCCGACGAAGGCGCCGCCATCACTCCGGGCCCGACCGTGCCCGGACGGAAACCGAAGAAGGAGCGCTCGCGATGACTCTCCACGAAGAGATCCGTGAACTGGCCGCCGAACGCAACGCCGTCATTCTGGCGCACAACTACCAGTGGTCCGAGGTGCAGGACGTAGCGGACTTCGTCGGCGACTCGCTCGGCCTGTCGCTCGAGGCGCAGTCGACGCCGGCCGAAACGATAGTCTTCTGCGGGGTGCACTTCATGGCCGAGTCGGCGAAGGTCCTCAATCCGACGAAACAGGTCCTGCTGCCGAATCACGCGGCCGGGTGCTCGCTCGCGGACTCGATCACGGCTGCCAGCCTGCTCGAATGGAAGGAGCGCTACCCGGATCACACCGTCGTGACCTACGTGAATTCGACGGCCGAAGTGAAAGCGCTCTCGGACATCTGCTGCACCTCGGCCAACGCAGTGTCGGTCGTTCGCAGCCTTCCTAACGACAAGATCCTGTTCACGCCCGATCGCAACCTCGGTCGGTGGGTCGCGGCGCAGGTTCCCGAGAAGTCGGTCGTGATCTACGACGGCGTCTGCCCGATCCACGACATCATGCGTGGTGCCGACATGCGCAAGACTATCGACGCCGCCGGCAAGGACACGATCGTCATCGCGCATCCGGAGTGCCGGCAGGACGTAGTCGAGATGGCCGACGAAGTGTGCTCGACGACCGCGATGATGAGCGTGCCGGCGAAATACCCGGACGCGAAGACGTTCATCATCTCGACCGAGAACGGCATCATCCATCAACTCCAGAAGCGCTATCCGGATCGCGAGTTCATCATGGCCGACGGGTGCATCGGATGCCGTCTTCACTGCCCGTACATGAAGGTCACGACGCTCGAGGATGTCAAGAATTCGCTCGTGAACCTCGAGCACGAAGTGACGGTTCCGCACGACGATCTCGTCGGTGCGCGTCGTTCTCTCGAACGGATGCTGGCGGTTCCGCGCGATAACTGACAGAATCCCTGACTATGGCGAAGCTCGGGCAACAAGTTGACGTTTATTGCGGACGATGCAAGGTCGAGCGGTACCACACCGTTGCGGCCATCAGCGCGGACGGCCGCATCGAACGCGTGCAGTGTGATTACTGTCAGTCGACGCGGGCCTACAAGGATCCGCTCTCGACCACTAAAAAGGCGACGGGTGCTCCACGGACGCGCCGAACCGCGGCCTCGCAGATGCCAGACGAATCATCGCCGGCTCGAACCTATTCACCCGACATCCATTTCGACAAGGGTGAAGTGATCAGCCACACGAAGTACGGACGGGGTCGTGTCATCGAGGTGCGCGGGAATCGCGTCGACGTGCGATTCTCCGACGGAAACGACCGCACCTTCGTTCACCGCAACAGCTAGTCCCGAACCTCGGGTCCAGGGGTCAGTTACCCTTCGTGGGCGGGACGCCCGTCCACACGCTGATCGGTTGAACCGCGGGCTTCGCAGTGGGCAGAAGCTTGAGGAACGCTTCTGACGGCGTTGCGATGACGAACGCGCGGCCCTGTTTCGCCGTCACCGCCTGGACGACACCGATGACCTGCCCGGAGTCGACGAGCACGATCGCCGATCCTGCAAGGCCCCTGCCCTTCACGGCCGGATCGATGTCGATCTCGTATCTGACCGACGTGGCGACCGTGACGACTCCATCGATGGCGATCTGAGCCGATGACCCGTCGGAGGGGACACCGAGGATGCGGACCTTCGCACCGAGAGCGGGCCGGTCGGCTGCGAGCCTGAGCCGCGATACCGAGTCGGGAAGTCCGTCGACTGCGAGCGCCGTCACGTCCTTCGAGAAGTCGTAGCCCTCGAACGCCGTTCCGGCCCAGACGACGCCGAGCGTCCTGCAGAGTGGCTCGCGGGTGACACCGTCGACGATCGCCACGGACTCGAGCTTCTTGCCCTTGCTCATCGTCGCAACGATGTGCGCCGACGTGATGACGATCGGCCCCCCGGGCGCATCGACCGCGAATGCGACGCCGCCGGTCACCGTGCGTTCCGGCGTGTACTTGATCTGAAGCCGCATCGCCGCCCGTCCGTATGCCTGTTCGCCGGTGTCCACGACTGGCGCCGTGTTGGTTGCAATCGCGCTGTTCGAAGCATTCGAGGTGTTTGCGGTTTCCGGCGATGGGGAACATGCGGTTCCGGCGACGAGGACGGCCGCAATCCAGACGCTCGCGAGACCCGCGCGTCGATGGCCCGCAAGATCGCGTGTTCCTGTTCTCGTGAATTCCATCTACAATCGCCGCGTTCGGCAGCTCACTCCGGAAAGGATTGCAACGTGCACGTACCACCAGCCCATCGCATCGGCGGCCTGAAGTATGCCATACGCAACATCGCCGCCAAGGCGTCCGCCCTCGAAGCCAAGGGACGCCGGATTCTCTATCTGAACATCGGCGACCCGCTTCTCTACGATTTCGAAACGCCACCGGCGCTCGTCGAGGCGACGGTTCAGGCGTTGCGGGACGGCAAGAACTACTACGGACCGTCATACGGCATTCCGATCGCACGCGAAGCGATCGCGAACTCGCTCGAGGCGCAAGGCGTGGACGTGGCGCCCGGCGACGTGTTCGTGACGTCCGGCGCGAGCGAAGCCATCGAAGCGACCATGACGGCCATGCTCGAGCCCGGCGACAACGTCCTCACTCCGATGCCGGGCTATCCGCTCTACTCGGCCGTACTGTGCAAGCTGAACGCCCAGGAACGACAGTATCGGCAGATTCCTGACGATCACTGGAAGCCGGATCTCGAGCAGGCCGAATCGCTCGTCGACGAGCGCACTCGCGGAATCGTGGTCATCAACCCGAGCAATCCGACCGGCGCGGTGTGGGACGAGGCGACGCTGCTGTCGGTGGTCGAGTTTGCGCGCCGTCACAACCTCGTGATCTTTGCCGACGAGGTCTATCACACGCTGACGTATGGGCCGCGTCCGCCGCGGATCGCGTCGATTGCCGGCGACGTGCCGGTCGTGGGATTCGACAGTCTCTCGAAGGCGTTTCTGGCGACGGGCTGGAGGGTTGGCTGGGTCTCGCTGCACGGCGAAGCATTGCAGGGTGAATACAAGGCGGCATTGTGCAGGATTCTCGACGCGCGGCTGTGCAGCCCGACTCCGCCGCAGTTCGCGATTCCGGTCGCGCTCGCGTCGGACGGATCGCACCTTGAAGCCGCGATGACGAAGCTCCGCGCGCGGCGTGCGGCGACTGTCAGCGGGCTCAACGCAATACCGGGGTTCACTTGCGACGAACCGGCGGGCGCGTTCTACGTGATGGCGAAGTTCGGGAACCTGGGCGGTGAGACCGACGAGACGTTCGTGCTCGACGTGCTCGAATCCGCGGGAGTTCTGTTCGTTCACGGATCGGGGTTCGGAATGGATCCGAAGGACGGATTCATGAGGATCGTCTACCTGCCGGACGTGCCGGTGCTCGAGGCCGCGTTCGAAGGAGTCGCCAGCGTCGCTGCGCGATGGACGGATCGGGCGAAGGCGAGCGGAGCTTCGACTCCGTGAGCTCTGTGCCTCTGTGCTCTCCGTATGCCAACGGCAAAGACGTGGCCATACGGAGAGCACAGAGGCACAGAGCTCACAAAGACGAAACTGCTTCGTCGTCGACTACTCCAGAAACCGCTGCATCATGGGATGAGCGAGCACGTCCTTCGCCTCCGGTTCTGGAGAGTCCGCGATCAGCGCGCTCAACTGCTTGCACGCGTGCGCGTCGATTCCCAGCGAGAAGTTCCCCGTCACGAACTTGAACCGCTTCCCGATCTGACCCGACAGGTGATTCGCGATGACGAGCGCCGCGCGCCGCGGCAACGGCGCCTTGCGCCGCGAGAGCGCGACGCAGGCTTCGTCGCGAAGCGCCGCTCCCAGGTCGAACTCCGCACCCCGGTGTCCGGTCGCGAGTTCGGCCACGATCGATATGGCCGTCTCGTTTCCACTGTCCATAAGCAGATCCATTGCCTGGAACAAGTGCCGCTTCAGCGCCTCCGTGTCGTCTATCGAGCCCGCAGGATAGGCTGACGGGTCGACGGCGCGCACGACGTACGGCACGCACTCGCGCCCGCCCTGATGCTTGAGAGCGGCAAGCGAGGCGGTCCGCAACTGCGGCTGATCGCTCGTGACGAAACGCCCGGCCGCCTCGATGGCCCGCTTGCGCGTTGCATCATCAGGAGCGTCGATGCGCGAGAGCAGGTAGAGCAGATTCCGAGTCAGATACCACGGCTGCGCGCTGACCACCGACGGTGCGAGCCGATCCACGAGCAGCGGCATCGCGTCCGCGCCGTACACCTCGAACGCATTCAGGAAGAGACGCCGGCGATCGCGGCGCTTCTCTTCCGCAAGCACGAGCAGTGCGTCGAAGGGATTCAGGTAGCCGAGTGTGCGCACCATCGGCGCGGCGGCCGAGCGCTTATCGGAATCCTGCAGGACCTTGGCGAGCAAGCCCTCGTTGATGTCGGTCTCCCGGACGGCGGCCTGCACCTCCTGCCGTCCTTCGGGCGAGACCTTCAACCGGTCGAGCGATTCGTCGACGAAGGTGAAGAGCCGGAGGGCCTGAGGAACGCGCCCCGTGTTGAAGATGCTGGCAGCGGCGCGGCTGATTCGCTGGAGAGCCGTGTTGACCGGAAGGCCGACGCGTGTCGTCAGCGCTGCGTGGACGTCGCGATATACCTCCTCGAAAACATCGTCGGTCATGTAGGCTTCGTGCTCGAGGCGGGCGATTGCCATCTCCTGCCCGACCTTGATCGGGTAACGATTTCCCTGGATCTCGATCGTGTCGTCGCCGGCTGCACTGGAAGGCTCGGCCGCGAGCGGGCGCGAAAGCGAAGCGCGGAGGTCGCGGATGCCGGCGTGCAGGCCGCCGACTTCCGACGACGGACAGAGGCTCGAGAGGTTCGGTCCCACCGCGACGAGGAACATGTCCGGGTCGAAGTCTCGAATTGCATTCGCGTTATGCGCAGTGACGATGCGTCGCAACGCGTTCAGGAAATAGACGCTCCGGGGCTGGTGAGAAAGCCGGGCGCGCTCTTCGCCCCAGGCGGCAATGAGCTCGGCCACGTCCGATGCCTGCACGTGATAGGGCGGAGCCGTCCGCAGGAGCCACGTGAGCGACTCTTCGACGAACATCGGGGGCCGCACGTCGTTCAGGAAGTCGAGAAAGTCGTTCCTCGCGCGCAGTCCAGCATCATGTCCGTCCGGGCCGTCCAACGTGACGTCGTCAGTCATGGCGCTTCTCACCAGGGAAAGGATGGAGCGTGGATTCGGAGGCTCCCTGTCTGTGCCCGTTGATACTGCCAATCGGCCGGCAGAGTCAACGTACCTCGTACTCTTCCGGACACTTCCGACGTTTTGGCGCTCGTTTGAACGCTGTGGTATCGTGCGAGCGATTTCGGTTCACACCACCCCAACTCATCCGAACGGGAGATTGAATTCATGACGATGCGCGCAATCGCGTTTGCTCTCGCGACCATGCTGTGCGTGGCGACCGGCTGCACGGGTCCGACGTCCGGTCCGGCGGGAATGGGACCGACGGGCGTCGCGAATCCGCCCTTCGCCGACCCGCCACCCGACGAGCCGTTCGTCTTCGAAGGCGAGCCCGGCACGTATGGCGGAATGCTCGTCCTCGCAACCGCGCAGGATCCGAAGTCCTTCAATGCGCTCCTCGCAGGTGAGACGTCGACGACAGCCGTAACGAACGGTCCGATGTACACGACACTGCTCGGATTCGACAACGTCGAGCAGAAGATCGACAACGGCCTCTGCACGGCGATCGAGCATTCCGACGACTACCTGGTGTGGACGTTCCGCCTCCGGAAGGGCGTTCGATGGTCCGACGGCGTCCCGTTCACGGCGCACGACGTGAAGTTCAACTACGACGTCGCCTTCGACGCCAAGATCGACAGCTCGGTCAAGAGCGCGTTCGAACAGACCGACAAGACCCTCCCGAAGGTCGAGGTCCTCGACGACTATTCAGTCCGCTTCACGCTCACCGAGCCGAACGCGATTTTCCTCGACAACATCGGCTCGACCTACCTCGTGCCGAAGCACAAGTGGGAAGAGTCGTACAAGAAGGGCGAATTCGAGCGTGCGATGGCCCTCGACTCGAAGCCGGAAGACATCGTCGGACTCGGGCCGTTCCGCCTCAAGGAGTTTGCCTCGGAGCAACGCGTGGTTCTCGAGCGCAACCCCTACTACTGGAAAGTCGACAAGAAGGGCCAGCGGCTGCCATACCTCGATCGCGTGATCTTCCGGATCGTCCCGGACTACAACACGATGCTGACGGTCTTCCAGAACGGCGAGACCGACATGCATTGGAACGTCCGCCCCGAGGAGTTCGACCTTCTCAAGCGCGAGGAACAGGCGAAAGACTTCACGGTTCACGAGCTCGGGCCCGGCTACAACGTGCTCTACATCATGGTTAACCAGAACCCGAACAAGGATAAGACGGGCAAGCCGTTCGTCGATCCGGTGCTCGGGGAGTGGTTCCGCAACGTGAAGTTCCGAAAGGCCATCGCCCACGCCATCGACCGGCAGGCGATCATCACGACGTCGTACCAGGGGCTCGGCACTCCCGTCTCCACGTTCTGCCCGCCGGCCAACAAGGTCTGGTACAACAAGGAAGCATCCGTCGAGTACGACTACTCTCCCGACAAGGCGAAAGCGCTGCTGAAGGAGATCGGTCTCGAGGATCGCGACGGCGACGGCATCGTCGAGGACGCCAGCGGACACAAATGCGCGTTCCGGTTGTTCACCAACAGCAACAACTCGTCGCGCGTCGGCGCCGCGACAGTGATCAAGGACAACCTCAAGGCCATCGGAATCGACGTCAACTTCCAGGGCATTCCGTTCAACTCGATGGTCGATGCGCTCCAGACGACATTCGACTGGGACGCCGTCATAGGCGGCTGGCAATCCGGCAATCCGCCCGACCCGGTGCTGATGAAGAACATCGTGACGACCGGCGGCATGCTCCACTACAGCAATCCGCTGCAGAAAACGCCGGCAACCGAGTGGGGCAAGCGAATCGACGAGCTCATGTCTGCGAATGCCCGTACGCTCGATCTCGCGGAAAGGAAGAAGCAGTTCGCCGAGGTGCAGCACCTCTGGTCCGACAACCTTCCCGAGATCGACCTCCTCGTTCCGAACTACTTCGTGGCGGTGAAGAACAAGGTGGCGAACCTCAAGGCGTCTCCGCTGCCTCTCTACACGTACTGGAACATCGAAGAGCTGTATCTGAAGAAGTAGAACATCCTGTCCCCGCGCGAGTCGGACTCGCGCGGGGAAGTTCTCTCCAATGAAGACGTTCCTTCTTCGACGCCTCCTCGCAATCCTCCCGCTCATCCTGGCGGTGACGTTCATCACGCAGGTGCTTCTGATTGCGTCGCCCGGCGACTACTTCACGACGCTCTCGGAAGCGCCGAGCATGACGCCTGAGCGGCTCGAGTTCCTCCGGGCCAAGTACCACCTCGACACCGAGAACGTCTTCATACGTTACTGGTACTGGCTCTCGGGCGTGATCACCGGCGACTTCGGATACTCTTTCAAGTTCCAGACGAGCGTCTGGTCGCTGATCGGCGACCGGATCCTCAACACGCTGCTGCTGGCAGTCGGCGCGCTGATCATTTCATGGGGATGCGCCATTCCGCTCGGCATACTCTCGGCGCTCAAGAAGGACAGCATCATCGACCGGATCGCGGGGGGCGTCTCGTTCTTCGGACTGTCGATACCGAGCGTCTTCTTTTCGCTGCTGATGGTGCTCTTCGCCGCGAAGACCGGGTTGTTCCCCGCAGGCGGACTGCACGACCAGGTCTTCTGGGATTTCATGTCGCCGTGGCAGAAGTTCGTCGACGTCATGTGGCACCTGTGCCTCCCTGCCACGGTGCTGGGTACGATCGGCATGGCGCAGTACATGCGCCAGATGCGCGCCGAGATGATCGAAACGCTGTCGCAGGACTACATCCGGACGGCCAAGGCGAAGGGCCTGTCGCTTCGCACGGTGCTCTTTCGCCACGCTCTCGGCAACGCCATAAACCCGCTGATCACGCTCTTCGGATTCTCGTTCGCGTACCTGCTGTCCGGCGCGTTCATAACCGAGTTCGTCTTCTCGTGGCCCGGGATGGGCCGTCTGACGGTGGATGCGCTGATAAACAAGGACGAGCCGCTCGTCATGGCCTCGATCGTCATGGTCACGGTAATGCTGGTGATCGGGAATCTGCTCGCCGACATCCTGCTCGCGGTGGTCGACCCGCGAATCCGACTGGAGTAGCCGATGTCCGCGAACCTGACACCGATCGAGCCACCCATCGTCGCGCCGTGCGCCGGCGACGGTACTGCCTCCGTCGTGATCAACCGCAGCCCCTGGCAGATTCTGTGGCTCAAGCTCAAGCGCAACCGCGTGGCGATGACAGCGCTGTGGCTGCTCGTCGCGATGTATGTGCTGGCGATCTTCGCGGGATTCGTGGCGCCATACACGTACGAGACCCAGGATTCGTATCGCTCGTTCCATCCGCCGCACATCCTCGGCCGCATCCACATCAAGGACACTGAGGGCAACTGGCGGCGACCTTTCATCTACGGCTCGAAGCTCTCGAACCCCTACAGCAAGGTCTACGACGAAGACACGTCGACGATCTACCCGATCCGCCTGTTCGTGCAGGGCGCTCAGTACGAGCTGCTCTGGCTCGTTCCGGTACGGACGCATCTGTTCGGCGTTGACGAGCCTGGACGTCTCTATCTCTTCGGCGGAGACCAGTTCGGCCGCGACGTGCTCTCGCGGATTCTGTACGGAGGTCGCATCTCGCTCTCGGTCGGCATCATCGGCATCCTGATCTCGACGTCGATCGGCATGCTGATCGGCGGGATCGCCGGCTACTTTGGCGGCGCCATCGACTTTGGTCTGATGCGGCTCGTCGAGCTGATCCTCGCGCTGCCGAGTCTGTATCTGATCCTCGTCCTACGGCAGAGCTTCGGCGCCGACCTCTCGTCAACGCAGCTCTACCTGATCATCATCCTGATCCTCTCGTTCATCGGGTGGGCGTCGATCGCCCGCGTAATCCGCGGAATGGTCCTTTCGATCAAGGAACAGGAGTACGTCATCGCGGCGCAGGCGCTCGGTTTCAGCCGGATGTGGATCGTGCTCAAGCACATACTGCCGAACACGCTGTCGTTCGTAATCGTTACCGCCACGCTCAGCGTGCCGTTCTACATCCTCGGCGAGGTGGCGCTGTCGTTCCTCGGGGTCGGCGTGCAGGAGCCCGAGGCGTCGTGGGGCAACATGCTGCAGGCCGCGCAGAACCTGCGCTACCTGACCGACTATTGGTGGATCCTCACGCCCGGCGTGTTCATCTTCCTCGCCGTGATGGCCTGGAACGTGTTCGGCGATGGGCTGCGCGACGCCGCGGATCCGAGGACGCAGCGATGACGGCACAGGCGCCAACTCCGCGGCCGCTGCTCTCGATCCGCGATCTGCGGACGTACTTCCACACGTCCGACGGCATCGCCCGTTCGGTCGACGGCGTGGCGTTCGACATTTACCCGGGTGAAACGCTTGCGGTGGTCGGCGAGTCCGGATGCGGCAAGTCGGTGACGGCTTTCACGATCATGGGGCTGATTCCCGTGCCGCCGGGACGCGTCGAAAGCGGAGAGATCCTGCTCGACGATCGCGACCTGCTCAAGCTGCCCGAATCCGCGATGCGCGACGTTCGCGGCAACGATATCTCGATGATCTTCCAGGAGCCGATGACGTCGCTGAACCCGATACTCACGATCGGCCGGCAGATCACGGAAGCGATACTGCGACACACGAGCGCTTCGAAAGCGGAAGCGAGGCGGCTCGCGATCGAGATGCTCGAGCGCGTCGGCATTCCGTCGCCCGAGCGCCGGGTCGACGAATACCCGCACCAGCTCTCCGGCGGAATGAAGCAGCGCGCGATGATCGCGATGGCGCTCGTCTGCCGGCCGAAGCTGCTCATTGCCGACGAGCCGACGACGGCGCTCGACGTCACGATCCAGTCGCAGATCCTCGACCTCCTGCACGACCTGCGCGAAGAGTTCGAAATGGCGGTGCTGCTCATCACGCACGACCTCGGGGTCGTTGCCGAGGTCGCGGATCGCGTCGTCGTGATGTATGCGGGCAAGGTCGTCGAGACGGCCGACGTCGTGGACCTTTTCGAACGGCCGCAGCATCCCTACACGCGGGCGCTCTTCCGCTCGCTGCCCTCACTCGAGCATCGCGGCGAGACGCTCAACGTGATTCCGGGCAACGTGCCCAACCCGCTCGACTTTCCGTCCGGTTGCCGGTTCCGCACTCGGTGTACGATCGCCAGGGCGGAATGCGCATCGTTCGAGCCCGAGCTCGTCGAAGTGGCGCCAGGGCACAAGGTCGCGTGTCCTTACAGCGACACCGGAGGCGAGGCGCGATGAAACACGGTGACACGCGTCCGCTTCTCGAGGTCGAGAACCTCCAGAAGTTCTATCCGATAAGGAAGGGACTCATCCCGCACGTCGTTGGCAACGTTCAGGCCGTCAACGACGTCTCGTTCGCGCTCTCGAAGCAGGAGACGCTCGGGCTCGTCGGCGAGTCAGGCTGCGGCAAGACGACGGTTGGCCGGTGCGTGCTCCGGCTGATCGAGCCGACCGGTGGAAATGTCCGTTTCGACGGTGCGAACGTGCTTGCGCTCTCGACGGGCGGGCTTCGGACGCTGCGGCGGCGAATGCAGATCATCTTTCAGGATCCGTACTCGTCGCTCAATCCGCGGCACACGGTGGCCGAGACAGTTGGCGACGCGATGCGGCTGCACGGACTCGCGCGGTCGCGCGCCGCGTGTCGCGATCGTGTCGCGCAGCTGCTCGAGCGCGTCGGCCTCAACCGGAATTACGTCAACCGGTATCCGCACGAGTTCTCGGGCGGACAGCGGCAGCGGATCGGCATCGCGCGCGCTCTCGCGGTCGAGCCCGAGTTCATCGTCTGTGACGAAGCCGTGTCGGCACTCGACGTGTCGATCCAGGCGCAGATCCTGAACCTGCTGGCGGACCTTCAGCGCGAGATGAATCTGGCGTACCTGTTCATCGCGCACGATCTGGCCGTCGTTCGACACATATCGGATCGCATCGCGGTGATGTACCTGGGGCAGATAGTCGAAGAGGCCGAGACGGACGAGCTGTTCGCGCATCCGCTGCATCCGTACACGCGCGCGCTGCTCTCGGCGATTCCCGTGCCGGTACCGAAGCGGGTGCGCACGCACATTCCACTCAAGGGAGACGTGCCGTCGCCAATCAATCCGCCTAGCGGGTGCCACTTCCGCACGCGATGTCCGCTGGCGACTGCGGAGTGCGCCGAATCGCGGCCTCCGCTCGTCGAGATCCGGCCGGGGCATCGGGCGGCGTGCTTCCACATCGACCGAATCGACGAGTTGCCGCTGCCCCTTGCGTCGAAGATTGCCGAGGAGGCGGGCGAGTAGGCGTCGTTCGCGACGCCTGGTGCCCGTAGAATCCAACCTGTGAACGAAGAACCCACACGATCCACGCTCGTCGGAGCGATTGTTTCCCACTACACGATCGACCGACTGCTCGGACGCGGCAGCATGAGCGCGGTCTACGTGGCGATCGACGGCAGATCGGGCGACGAGGTTGCGCTAAAGATCCTCCATCACGATCTCGCGCACGATCCGAAATACCTCGAGCGATTCCAGCGCGAGGCTCACGCGCTCTCGGCGCTCAGCCATCGCAACGTCGTGCAGATCCTCGATTCCGTGGTGCTCGGTGACGGTCGGCCCGGCATCGTGCAGGAACTGCTCACGGGGCCCACGCTCACGGAGTGGCTGGCTGACAAGGGGACGGTCTCGCCGCAGATGCTTGCGTCGCTGCTGGCGCCCGTGTGCGAGGCGGCCAGTCTATTTCACGATGCGGGAATCGTGCACCGCGACATGAAGCCGGACAACCTCGTGTTTCCGGATGCGTCGGCTGAGCCGGCAGACATAAAGATCGTGGATTTCGGGGTGGCGCGGATGACGGAAAGCGATGCCTCGAAGCTGACGGGCAAGAACATTCTGGGGACGCCGGAGTACATTGCGCCGGAGATCATCGAGGGAAACACGGCGGACGGGCGGGCGGACGTCTATTCGCTGGGAGTGGTGGCGTACCAGATGCTGACGGGGACGACGCCGTTCAAGGGCCCGACCGTGGGCGCGATCCTGTTGCAGCATCTGTCGAAGACGCCGGCGCCGCCGTCGTCGGTGAGGACGGATTTGAGTGCGGAGGTCGATGCGGTGGTGCTGCGAGCGGTGGCGAAGCAGCCGTCCGATCGGTATGCGAGCGCGGTGGAGTTTGCGAGGGCGCTGGAGACGCTGGTGCCGGCGATCGACCCGGGGCTGTTGTGAGGGTGTCGGTGCCCCGAGAAGGGCGCTGGCGTGAGTCTGTTTTCTCGCAGAGACGCAGAGGGAAGACGCAAAGGCGCAAAGACAGAATCGAGAGGTTGCCGTCAGACGACTCACAACCCTGGAACCTTCCTATCGTTCTGACCTCTGCGTCTTTGCGTCGGACCTTTGCGTCTCTGCGGGAAAACAGACTCACGCCGGTGCCCGCCACGACCCAGGGCGGAACCCTGAGGCCTCTCCCTACCCGGGAATCGTCCCCTCGAACCCTCCAACCCCCATCACGTCATCCAGCAACGAATCCACCGACGTCGGCGCCGCACCCGCCGGCCTGTCGCAGAAGATCCGCAGCACCTCCGCCACGATGCGCGTGTGCTCCGACTGCTTCATGTCCCTCAGCCCGAGCAGGCTTTCCTCCGGAACATCGACCGCCTTCGCCTCAGCCGCCAGCTGCTCGGGCGTAGCTTCCGACACCGTGCAGCAGTACGCCCACGCGAAAGCGTCGAGCCGGGCTTTCGGCGACATTTCGAGGAAGGCCTCGTTCTTGACGTTTGCAAATGCCTGATGGGCGAGAGTTTCAGCCATGGTCACTCGGTTCTATGAGGAATTGTCCGCGACGTCGGCGCGTCAGCGAATGGTGAAGAACGGACCGCTGCGCGTCCCGTCCGGATTCTCGACGATCACGGTATGCAGTCCAGGAGTCGACAGGGCAGCCTTCGCGGACCCGCTCGTGATCTTGGTCGCCGGCGAATTCTTGCTGTTCTTCGCGTCGCCGAGGAACGTGCCGTCGATCTCGATGCGGGCGCCAACCCGGAAGCCGATTCCGATGAATGTGATCTTTTTCTTCGTCGTGATCACGTTGACCTCGGGAAGATTGCCGTTGTCGAGCACGGTCAGGGCG
>CAZQBW010000054.1:0-4308 GCA_964591515.1 uncultured Clostridia bacterium | reverse complement strand
GTGCTCCCCACGCCGGCCACGCTCGACGAGGAGGTCACCATCGTGCGCAAGCGGTCGTCCGTGACGGGCAGCACGGTCAGGGCGACCGTTCGCGAGGTCGACGCACCCGATCCGTCAGTAGCCGTGAAGACGAACTGGACGACGCCGTCCTGCGCGCTGTCGGGCGTGAAGCGGACGGCGCCAGTCGCCGCGTCGAAAGTTGCGTTGCGTGGCAATGCGGCCACGATAGTGACCGGCGTGCCTTCAGGATCCGAAGCCGTGACCGTGAACTGCTTCAGGAGCCCCTCGTTTGCGCTCGACAGCGACTGCGACGAGAACACCGGAGGGTTCCCCACGATGGGCGTTCCCGGCACGAACGTGACGGCCGGCGCGTTCTTCAATGAGTCGCGACCGGAATACGCGTCGAGCACGAGGTTCACGCATCCGCCGTCCGAGACTCCGACGACCGGAGTGGCCGACCCGAGCCTGAGGCCGTCGTTGCCCGCCGGGCCGTAGACGTAGTCCACACTGCCGTTGGCGTGCAGCGTCACGGCGAACGAAACCTGAGGAATCTCTTTCGGGGCCTCGCCCGCCGGATAGAAGGGCTCGGCCACCCATCTCAGGGTCAGCTCATCGCCGGAGGAAGTCACGTAGACGTCTTCACCAGGCTGGCTGCCATCGGTTCGCAGATCGAACCAGAGCGGCGCCAGGCCGTTGACCGCCGCGAGGTCCGAGCGCGAGCCCGTCGACGTAACGAACGGAGCGTCGAAGGTGACGACGCCGTTCGTAGAAACGTACGCCGTGCGGAAGGACGCGCCGTAGAAGGGGAAGTCGAACGGCAGGTCAACGGTCGCAGCCTTGTCGTCGCCCTTCAGGTTCAGCGGCGTACCGAGGACGAATTCATCCGGCCCCGGTGCGAGCGTGAAGTTGAGAATGTCTCCGCTCGGTTCTGCTACCAGCGTCGAGGACTGCGAGCGATTTCCGGCCTTGTCGTATACACGCAGGGCGACGTGAATCGCCTGACCCTCGGCGAAACAGCCCTTGATGACGGCCCTCTCGGTCTCGCCGGCCCGAAGCGGCACCCGGGTGTCGCTGATCTGGTTCGCGACGTCGAAGCTGGAAGTCGTGATCTCGTCCGTCGACCATCGAAGGTCGTAGTAGGCGGCCGTCCCCGTCGTGCCGTCGTCGCCCACAGCCGTCCACGCGAGCGCGATTGTGGACCGCGATACGGTCGTCAACCTGAAGTCGCTGACGGTCGCGGGCGCTCCCGACTCGCTCCGAATTGCCGCCTGGGCGTCCACCCGGCCGCCAGTCAGGCAGAGCGAAGACGCGAATCCTTCCTTCTGGACCGAGCCGAGGATTCGAGCCTTCAGCTCAGGAACGGTCGCTTCGGGATGCGCGGCTAGAATCAGCCCGGCAATTCCGGCAACCATCGGCGAGGCCTGTGAGGTTCCGCTGAAAGACGCATACGAGTTTCCCGGCGTCGTACTGAGGATACCGTCGCCTGGAGCGAAAACGTCCACCGACCGTCGGCCGTAATTCGAGAAGCCCGCCTGGAAGTTGCTGCGCGTCATTGCGCCGACAGAGATGACGTTCGCGACCTCGTACCCCGAAGGGAAATTCGGCACCGAATCCGAGTCCGTAGCTTCGTTGCCGGCAGCGCACACGAACAGGATGCCGGCCGTATTCGCCCGCTTGATCGTATCGGCAAGCGCCGCAGAGAAGCCGCCGCCGCCCCAGCTGTTGTTGAGCACCCGCAGGTTGACGCCTCGGTTGCGCAGGTTCGTCGCGTAATCGATGCACTGCATCGCGTCAAAAGTCGCGCCGCTGCGGACCGTGATGAACCGCAACGGAAGCAGCTTGACCTTCCAGTTCACGCCGGCGACGCCTTCGCCGTTGTTGCCGCGAGCGCCGACGATCCCCGAGACGTGAGTGCCGTGGCCGTCTTCGTCGCGCATCCGTCCTGTATCGGTGACCGCGTCCCAGCCGTTGACGTCGTCGATGTAGCCGTTGGCATCGTCATCGATGTTGTTGCCGGCGATCTCGCCTGAGTTCTTGAAAAGATTGTCCTTGAGATCGACGTGGGTGATGTCCATTCCCGAATCAATCACACCGATCACGACGTCTTCGCTTCCAGTCGTCCGGTCCCACGCCTGCGGGGCATTGATGTCGGCTCCGCTTCCGTTCTCGAGCCCCCACTGCTGGCTGAATCGCGGATCGTTGGGCGTCGCCATCGTGTGCATCAGGTAATTCGGCTCCGCGTACTCGACGGCGGGATTGCGCGAGAGCGCATCGAGCGCGGCCTCGGCCTGGAGCGTCGCTTCGGCATCAGTCGACGCGGTCGCGCGAACGAGCTTCACCGACGAAGCGAGAAGTCCGCTGTCGACTATGAACATGCCGCTCTGCTCGATGGCGTCGAGCCCCGCCTTCGTGGCGCCTTCGCGGACCTTCACGATCAGCTCGCCGGGAACGTGCGGTTGCTTGAACCGCCCCGTATTCGCGCTCGGGACGCTTGCGATGCCGGGCGTTGCAGGCGCAATCGCGTCGGACGCGGCCGCCGGAATCCACGACGAGGCGAAGAGCGAAACCGTGATGCCGGCTGCAACGGCACACCGGGACATCAACGGACGGGGAGCGAAACGAACCACTGCGACCTCCAGAAAAGGACAACCTGCGGATGAGCGTGAAACCTTCAAGCCCGCAATGATCGCAAACGCGTACGACGGGGGTCAACCGCTTGTGGCGCCGGGTAGTTTAACGGTTTCATGTGCCGGAGCTCAGCCGCTGTCAAAGAGGAAGACATGAAGACGGAACTCCAGAGGCTGGTAGAGCAACTCGAGCGGTCACTCGAGGGAGAGGCATGGCACGGCCCCTCAGTGCTCGAAGTCCTCGAGGGCGTCAGTGCAAACCAGGCCGCCGCGCATCCCGTCGCAGGGGCTCACAGCATCTGGGAGCTGGTCCAGCATCTGTGCAGCGACTATGAGCTGGTTCTGAGGCGGCTCGGTGGAGATGGCAGGCAACTCACCGATTCCGAGGGCTGGCCCGCGGTTCCAGAGCCGAGTGCCGGGAACTGGAGCGAATCCGTGAGCAGGCTCAGACAGCTCAACGCCGAGTTGCGGCGGGCAATCGAGAGCTTTCCGCCGGAGCGTCTGGACGAGCCATTGGTGCCGGACGTGCCTTACACGGCCCATACGCAGTTCATTGGCGTAACGCAGCACTGTCTCTATCACGCCGGCCAGATTGCGCTGCTGAAGAAGGCGCTAGGGGCGGTTGATCTGGAGGTTCCCGGGGGACAGTGACTTTGGGATAGTAGACCCAGGAGGAGCTGAGTCCCGGTGAAAACAACTTAGGGTATCGAGAGGAGAAACCCATGGTACGAATCGTGTTGGGCGTCATAGCCGGATTCCTCTCCTGGATGATTGTTTGGGTCGGAAGCGAGAAGGTACTTTCGGCAATCTGGCCGGAGGGGTTCGGTGTTCATCAGCGTGCGTTCGAGGCCGCAATCAAAGATGGCGGTCAGTTCACTGCCGACACGACGCTTCTGCTCACGCATGTTGTCCTCGGTTCAGTCGTCTCGCTGATGTCCGGGTTTCTGGCCGCGCTGATCGCCGCCGAACACACGCGCGCGCCCTTGATCCTCGGCATCCTGCTGCTGGCCATGGGTTTACTGAAGATGGTCATGTCGTGGCCATATGTTCCACTCTGGTATCACGTCATCTTTACGGCGCTTCTGCTTCCAATGGCGATCATTGGCGGCAGGTTGTATACGGCAACTTAGGCAGGAGAAACATGGAGAGCACGATGAAGCGAGTTACAGGTATCGGCGGGATCTTTTTCAAGGCCAAAGACGCTCCGGCGCTGCAGGCCTGGTACAAGCGGCACCTTGGAATCGACGTCCAGCCCTGGGGCGGAGCCGCCTTCGATTGGACCGACGCTGAGGGCAAGCCCGTTGGTGGCACAACTGCCTGGTTGATAGATCCAGAGGAAAGCAATCACTTTGCCCCGAGCAGTGCCTCGTTCATGGTCAACTACCGGGTGGAAGACCTCCACGCCCTGGTCAAGGCATTGAAGGAAGAAGGCTGCAACGTTCTCGAGAAGATCGACGAATCCGACTACGGCAAGTTTGCCTGGGTCATCGATCCGGAGGGAAACAAGGTTGAGCTCTGGCAACCGCCCGCCGGGGGGTGACCGGAGAAGTCGGCCCCGGCAAGAATGACTCTGTGTCGCTTGCACCGCTGCTTTCGGCACGCCTCACGTCCGGCTCGTTACCGCGCACGACCGCGGAGCGGTCGAAGGAAATAGCCGTGGGTCGCGCGCGGGCGAGCGCAG